>NZ_JBHVHF010000063.1:0-31418 GCF_042800315.1 Streptomyces sp. NPDC057638 | reverse complement strand
CCCCCGGGCCGGGGGCCCGGGGGTGCGCCCACGCGGTGGTCCGGCCCCGCAAGACCCGGTGGCGGACGGGCCGACCGCCCCGGACGCCCCGTGGGAGCGCGGTGTCCCACCCGCCCGTCCGCCACCGACCTCCATCCCGGCCATTCCGGTCCCCCCAGGTCCCCCAGGCCGCCCGCGTCTCCGACAGCACGTCCGGTTTCTCTCGAGGTCCACCCCTGCGCCGATACGGCACGCCCGGTCGGAATCGCGCGCCCCGCCGCCTCCGTACAGCACGTCCGGTACGGCGACGGGGCCAGGCGTCAGGCGTCGGCGCACGGGACGTCGTCCACCGACCGGGTGTTACCCGTGGAGGATGTCGATGTTCTCGTACTGGCTGTAGCTGTCGAGGGCTCCGTACCAGCCCACGCTGCTGCAATTGCGGCCTGGCTGCCCCTGACAGTCGGTGCGGTAGGCCAAGTCCGAGGCGGAGATGGTTCCCAGGCCGTGGACATGGCCCGCTCCGTCCTCCTGGACGATGGGGCCGCCGCTGTCGCCCTGTCCCCAGACCGGTATGGACCGGTGGTTGGGGTAGTGGTTGCGGTTGCGGACCTTGACGCCGTGGTGGACGAGCGCGCCGTTGGGTGTGCTGATCGGGATGGTCTGGTCGAGCGCCTCGATCCTGATGTCACAGACGGTGCCCGTGGGTGCTCCGGACGAGCAGACCTTGTTGCCCACGAAGTTGCCGTTGACACCTGTGACCTTTCTGAGCTGCTGGTGGGAAGGGTTCCCCACCCAGGAGCCCCACCAGATGTAGCCCTTGAAGAAGCCCGGGTCGCTGTTGCTCGCCACATAGAGCAGACCCATGTCCCGGTTGAAGCGCTGGATCATCACCCTGCCGAAGGGCCGGTTGGTGGGGTACTCCGGGCTGTGGGCGTTGGCTCCATGGGAGCCGCAGTGCGCGGCGGTGACCATGCGGGACGCCGTGGTCTGCCAGTAGCGGGCGGCGAACCCGGTCGAGCAGTACTCCCGGCCGTTGTTGAAGACCCAGCCCGCGCCACCGTACGCCTGCGCGCCTCTCCTGCCGCCGGCGCGGCCGACGAAGGATTCCGGGTTCTGACCGGCGGGGACCTTGCCCACCGAGAGCTCGGGGGAGGAGGTCTCCACCCGGGTGACCTTGACGCCGCCGGTGATCCCGGTGACGCCGCGCGCGAACGCGGCGGACTGCCGCGCGGCGACGGCCTTGCCGCCTACCGGGGCCATGCCGATGAGCAGTCCCCCGCCGTCCGGGCTGGGGCCGACCGACGTGAGCTTCCCGGGGAGTGCGCTCCGCCGCTCGACCACCCGGTCGCGAGCGACGGTCAGCTGGTGCCGGGTGTACGGAGCCGGGGCCACCGTCACCTTCACCCGCCGGTCGCTTGTCGTGGCCTGGCGCACGGCCGCGGGGACGGTGCCCTTCCAGTACAGGGTGAGGGCCGACTTCTCCGGGTTGGTGATCACACCGGCGTAGCCGCCCTGCCGCGCCTGCTTCCGTGACGCGGCGACCAGCCGGCCGGCCACATCGGTGACCCGGGCCTGCTTCGCCCAGAACGCGGCCCCCCGGTCGCCGGTCACGGCCCCGGCGGACGCGGTCGCGGACCTGTCCGGCGCCGGGGCCGCGGCGGTGGGGGACGGTGCCATGAGGACACCCGCGCATGCGACCGCCGTCAGAACGGACACACCTGTTCTTGCTCTCAACATTTCCTCGTCTCCAAGTAAAGAGGGGGGGAACCGTCCGGATCCTGGAATCAGCTGCTCGCCCGCTGGATTCCGCGGACCGGTGTCAGCCCACGGGACCCGCGCCGACCGTGCTCAGCCGTACGGAGCCAGCCTGGTCGTCAGCGCGCCGCCGACCCACACCGCGTGGTCGTCGAGGTCACACACCCCCGGGAAGCGGGGGTCCGCGCGCGGCTCGACGCGGCGGCTGCCCGGCGACATCACGGAGGTGGCGATCCGTTGCCGTGGTGGTCACCGGCCAGCGGGTCTCTCCGCCGACGACAGCCCCCGGCAACCCCGGCGGCGGCACGCCATGCAGCACCCCTGGTACGTGGCACGCCTTCGGGCCCGGCCCTCATTCGATCACCGGGAGGACCGCCGTCACCACGCGGAACACCGGCAGAACCCGGGCGGAACCCCGGCGGAAGTTCGGGCATCCCTGTCAGTGACGGATGATCACGGTGTCGCCAGGAGCCTGACACGTGAGGGGGAACCATGACCACGACCACCGCGGATGGTGGCTTCGGGCAGCGGCTGCGTGCCCTGCGCGCCGACGCCGGGCTGAGCCAGGAGCGGCTCGCCCACGTGGCGGGGGTGAGCGTGCGGGCGCTGGCGGACATGGAACGCGGCCGGACCCGGGGGCCGCAGTACGGGACCGTGAAGGCACTGGCCCGCGCCCTGGGCCTGGACCCGGACGAGGCCCGGCTGCTGGAGGCGGCCGCCGCCCGGGGACGGCCGCACACCGGCCCGGCACCGGCCGTGTCCCTGGACCTCCCCAGGGACACGCGTGACTTCACGGCCCGTGGCCCCGCCCTCCAGGCCCTCGCCGCCCTGGCCGAGAGCGCGGCGCCCGGCCATCCGCCCGTGGCCGTCGTCGCGGGCACCCCGGGTCTGGGGAAGACGGCGTTCGCCGTCCACGCCGCCCACCACCTCGCGGCCCGCTTCCCCGACGGACAGCTCTACCTCGACCTGCGCGCGATGGACCCCGAACCTCTCGGGCCGCAGGACGCGCTGGCCCGTCTCCTGCCCGCCCTCGGCGTGACCGGGCGATCCCTGCCCCAGAGCCTGGACGAACGGGTCCGGCTGTTCCGCTCCCTCACCGCCACCCGCCGCCTCCTACTCGTCCTCGACAACGCCGCCGACGAGTCCCGGCTGCGCCCCCTCCTCCCCGCCACCGGCACCACTCTCACCATTGTGACCAGCCGCAACAGCCTCGCCGGACTCGAAGCCGTCCACCGCGTGGACCTCCCCCTGCTGCGCCGCGAGGAAGCCGTCGAACTCCTCACCCGGATCGTGGGCGCGGAGCGGGTCGCGCGGGAGGCGCAGGCCGCCCGTGACCTCGCCGACCGGTGCGGACGCCTTCCCCTCGCCCTGCGCATCGCCGGACAGCGCCTCGCCGTCCGCCCCGAGGAGTCCCTGGCCAAACTCGCCACCCTCCTTGGCCACGAGGAGCGCGGGCTCGACCTGCTCCAGGCAGGCGACCTCAAGGTCCGCACCGCCTTCGCCCTCTCCTACCAGCGACTCGACACCGTCTCCCGGCGGCTGCTGCGGCGCGGCGCGCTCGCCGCGGGCACCAGCGTGAGCCCCGAGACCGCCGCCCTCCTCGCCGACATCCCCCTCCGGGACGCCCGGCTCCGCTTGGAGGAACTCTGCGACGGCGGCCTCCTCCAGGCCGATCCGGCGGTCGAGCGGTACCGGTTCCACGACCTGCTGCGGCTGTTCGCCGCCGAGCGGACGACGGCGGAGGACGATGAGGCAGCCCGGGAGGCGGCCCTGGACCGGACCGCGGACTGGATGCTGGCCCGCGCCACGGCCGCGGCCCTCCACTTCGACGCCGAGCAGCACGGCCCGCCGGTGGGCGACCCCGACCCCGCGACCGCCCCAGCGGGCCGCGACCGGGCCCGCGCCTGGCTGGAGACCGAACGGGACCAGTGGCTCGCCGCCCTCCACCACGCCTGTGTCACCGGACGGCACCGCCAGGCCATCGACACCGCCGAGGCGATGCACTGGTTCTCCGACCTCACCCAGCACTGGCCCCAATGGGTCGACGTCTTCCGGCACGCCGCCGACGCCGCCCGCGCCCTCGGCAGCCGACGCGAGGAGGCCACCCAGCTCAACTACCTGGCCTGGGCGCACAACAGCCGCGCCCAGGCCGGCGCCGCCCTCGAAGCCGCCGACCGCGCACTCACGCTCGCTCGCGCCTGCGACGAACCGCTCCAGGCCGGCTGGGCCCTGCACTACGGCGCCGGAGCGCTGCACCGCCTCGGCCGGACGGACGAGGCCGTCGCGCGGCTCCGTGACGCCGTCGACTGCCACCGCGACAACCCCACCACCCAGGGCAGACTCGCCGAGTTGTCCGCCCTCAACGAGCTCGGCTGGGCCCTGCGCGAACATGGCCACGCCGACGAAGCCCTGGCACACCACCTGACCAGCATGGAACTCTGCCGACGGGGAATTCCGGGCCAGACGCGCCACAACCTCGACATCTACCAGGCGTTCATCCTGTGGCACCTCGGCAACGACTACGCGGCCCTCGGGCGGTGGCAGGAAGCCGAAGCCTCTCTGCGTCAAGCGGAGGACCTCGCCGGGAAGCTCGACCTGCCGGCCTGGAACGGACCCGTCCGGCTCGATCTCGGACGCGTCCTGCGCCATCTCGCCCGCCCCGCGGAGGCCCGCACCGTCCTCACCGCCGCCCTCCACACCCTCACCGCCCACCACCACCCCCTCCAGACCGAAGCCGCCGCCGAACTCCGCGCCCTCGACCACACCCCCTCCGCAACCGCACCCTGATGAAGAGCCACCAGCCCGCCCACCCCGGCGGCCCCACGCGCCCCGACACGACACCCTGGCGGACCCCATGGCACTGCTCCTGCTGATCCCGGCCGTCGCGGCACTCGCCCTCACGCTCGCCGTGCTCGGCCTGACGATCCTGCGCCGACGGCGAGGGCTGCCGCCCGCCCTGCGGGGCCTGGCCGCGCTCGCGGGCGCGGCGGCGGCCGCGCTCTACACGTGGGGGCTCCTGTTCCTCGGATCCGCGGTGCTGGACGCGGAGGACGGCGGCACCGACTCCGCGCCGATCCGCCCGTGCCGTCTGCCGGACCGGCGCGAGGAGGTGATGCGGGTGGTCGACTACACGATCGGCTATCTCCCGCCCCGCTTCGTCTGCGAGATGCGGGACGGCGACTCGTACACCACCGGCCATGTCCCCGGCTATGTCGCGCCGGGCGTCGCCGTCGCCGCCCTGACCGGCGCGGGCCTGGCCATCGCGGCCGGTTTCGTCGCCGAACACCACGCCAGGAGGACCCCCGGACGCCCCTGAGGCCCGAGCCCGCCCCTCGGCTCCCGCCCTTCCCCTCACCCGGCCCCGGCTCCCCCGGAACAGGGGCCGGGTGCCCGGGCCCGGACCCGCCGCCCCGGGGACCGCCCACCGAGAGCTCCCCCTGACACCACGTCAGGGGGGCTCAGCGGGTCCGCGCGTCGGATGACGTGGTGGTGCGCGACCGCCCTCCGGCGGGGCCCGTCAGAGGACGAGGCGGACGCGGTACTCGTCGAGCCAGGCGTTGAGCTGGAGGACCAGTTCGCCGCTGGCGCGGCCGAGGCGTTCGGCTCCCGAGACGCCGTCGAGGAAGGCGCGTACGGCGTTCAGGTCGAGCAGGTCGCGGATCGGGGAGTCGGGGTCGTCGGCGACCTTGGCGAGTGCCGCGCGCAGGGTGGCGCCGTAGGCCGGGTCCTGGGTGGGCGGGTAGCCGGCCTTCTTGCGGTAGAGGACCGACGGGGGTACCAGATCGCGCACGGCGGCGCGGAGCAGGCTCTTCTCCCGTCCGTCGAAGGACTTGAACTCCCACGGGACGTTGTAGACGTACTCGACCAGCCGGTGGTCCAGGAAGGGGACCCGGCTCTCCAGGTGGGCGGCCATGCCCATGCGGTCCTTGCGGTCGAGGATGATCCGCAGATAGCCGGTCAGATTGAGGTAGGTCATCCGGCGGATGTCCCGGTCGGTGGCGCTCTCGCCCTCCAGGGGCTCGATCTCGGCCACCGCGGTCCGGTAGATGTCCTGCTCGTAGGTGTCGGAGTCCAGTCGGCGCACCAGCTCCGGGTCGAGGAGGGCGGTGTAACGGGTGCCCTGGGCGCCCAGCTTGCGGCGGGCGAATTCGAGCCAGGGCAGGCCCTGCACCGTGCGCAGCTCCGGGTCGAGGAACCAGTCGTAGCCGCCGAAGAGTTCGTCGGCGCCGTCTCCGGTGAGGGCGACGGTGCAGTCCTTGCGGAACGCCTCGCAGAGCAGGTAGAGGGAGGTGTCGAGGTCGCCCAGGGAGGTGGGCAGGTCACGGGCGCGCAGTACGGCCATACGGGCCTCGGGGGCCATCAGTTCATGGCCCTGGAGTTCCACGGTCGTGTGGGCGGTGCCCAGGTACTGGGCCATCAGCCGGGCGAAGGGGCCGTCGGCGGTGGTGCGGATGTCGTCGGCGGTGAAGTTCTCGTCGCCGCCGAAGCCGACGGAGTAGGTGCGCAGTTTCTCGCCGTTCGAGGCGAGGGCGCGCTGGGCGAGCGCGGCCAGGGCGCTGGAGTCCAGACCGCCGGAGAGGAAGCTGCCGAGGGGGACGTCGGAGACGACCTGGCGTCGCACCGAGTCCTCCAGCAGCTCACGGACGGTGGACACCGTGGTGTCCAGGTCGTCGGTGTGCGGTGTGGCGGCCAGGCTCCAGTACCGGGTGATCTGGGTGTCGCCGCGGTGGAAGCGGAGTACGGTGCCGGGCACCATCTCCCGCACGCCCCGGTAGACGCCGGACTCCGGCGGCTTGACGAAGCCGACGACGGCGCGCAGTCCGTCGAGTCCGACCTCGGGCTCGATGGCCGGGTGCGCCAGCAGGGCCTTCAGCTCGGAGCCGAGGGCGATTCCGCCGGGGATCTCGGCGTAGTACAGCGGGTAGATGCCGAATCGGTCCCGGATGAGGAAGAGTTCCTGGCTGCGGCCGTCCCAGACGGCGAAGGCGAACATGCCCAGCAGCCGTCGCGCGCAGTCGGCGCCCCATTCCAGATAGGCGTGGAGCACGACCTCGGTGTCGCTGTCGGTGGTGAAGACATGGCCACGGGAGCTGAGTTCCGCGCGCAGCTCGTGGTGGTTGAAGACCTCGCCGGTGTAGGCGAGGGCGACCGGTGCCGAGCCGGGCTCCTGGTGGACCATGGGCTGGCCGCCGCCGCCGAGGTCGATGACGGAGAGCCGGCGGGTGCCCAGAGCGGCGAACTCACCCAGCCAGACCCGTCCGTCGTCGGGACCGCGCCGGACGAGGGTGTCCGTCATGGTCCGTATGAGTTCCTCGCGGCCCACGGCCGGGGGCCTGAAGTCGATGAATCCTGCGATGCCGCACATGGGTGGGTGACTCCTCGGTGGTGATGAGTGGGAAAGGTACGCATGGTGCCGGGCGGGTCAGCGGCACGGCCCCGCGTGGAAGGGAACGTCGGTGGGAGATGGGCCGGGTCGGGCGGAGCGCGGTCAGCCGGTGGGCGTGCCCAGGTTCTTCTCCTGGCCGATGCCCTCGGCTATCGCCGCGCACATCTGTCCCAGGGAGGCCCGGGCCCGGGTCGCCTCGATCAGCGCGGGAAGGATGTTGCCGCCCTCCTCGGCGACGATCCGCAGGCGTTTGAGCTCGGCGGGGCACTCCACGCGGGCGAAGGGGCGGCGGCGCCCGGGGACCACGCCGCTGGCCCGCTGGGCCTGGACGAGGGTGAGTTCCTCGTCGTCGCGTTCGGCGTCCGCGATGCCCACTTTGAGGCCGTCGTAGCGGTAGGCCATGTCCTCGATCTCCCGCTCCAGCCAGCCGGTGCGCAGGCTCGCCATCAGGCCGCCCTTCTCCTCGATCCGGTCCAGCCAGCCGAGGGCCTCGCGTTCGATGTCGTCCACGAGGGCCTCGATGGTGGCGGAGCCGCCCAGCACATCGACGTACCGGGCGAGGTCGGTCTCCTCCAGCAGGATCTGCTGGACCCGCAGACCGACCCGGGCGGCGAGCCGGCCGGGGGTCTGGAGCGCCTCGTCGAATCCGCAGACATGCAGGGACTGCACCCCGCCGAGGACCGCCGCGATGGCCTGGACCGTGGTGCGGGCGATGTTGTTGAGCGGTTCGGTGGCGGCCAGCGCGGAGCCGAAGGTGTTCACCTGGATCCGCATCCGCTGGGAGCGGGGGTTCTCGGCCTGGAACAGCTCCACCATGCGGCGGGCGTAGAGCCGGCGCGCCGCCCGGTACTTGGCGGCCTCGGCGAGGATCTCCAGATGGGCGCCGTAGATGAAGCTGAACTGGGGGGCGACCTCGTCGACGGTGTAGCCGCGGTCGATCATGCCCCGGGCGTACTGCTCCGCGTTGGCGATGCCGAGCGCCACTTCCAGGGGCCGGTCGGCGCCCGCCTCGCGGGCGTGGCCGCCGGAGATGGAGATGGGGTTGACCTTCGGCAGGTGCTGGACGCAGTGCTCGATCACATCGAGCGAGAAGCGGAAGCTCTGGTCGAGGTCGAAGACATACGCCTTGCGGGCCAGGTACTCCTTGAGCATCTCGTTCTGCAGGGTGCCGCGCAGGGCGGCCGGGTCGACGCCCGTCTCCTCGGCGACCACGATCCACATCGCCAGGAGGACGGGCGCGGTGGCGTTGATGGTCATGGAGACGGACACCTGGTCCAGCGGGATGCCCTCGAAGACCGCCGCCAGGTCGTCGACGGTGGCGATCGACACCCCGCACCGGCCGACCTCGGCCTCGGCCAGCACATGGTCCGGGTCCAGGCCCATCTGGGTGGGCAGGTCGAACGCCAGCGACAGGCCCGTCTCGCCCTGCTCCATGAGGTAGCGGAAGCGGGCGTTGGTGTCGTCCGGGTCGCCCAGTCCGGCGAGCTGGCGGATGGTCCACGGTTTGCTGGTGTATCCGGTCGGGTGGATACCCGCGTCGTAGGGGAACTGTCCCGGTGCGGCCACGGAGGGGCTCCTTGTCAGTGCTGGGGATGGGTCGGCCACGGCGGGCGGGGGGCCTTCCGGGCGGCCTCGGTGATCAGCCGGAGCAGCCCCGCCCGCGCCTCCTCGTCCCGGAGGTAGAAGTGGCCGCCGGGCAGCGTGCGCAGCTCGAACGGGCCGGTGGTCCGGGGCCGCCAGTGGCCGAGCAGTTCCCCGGGGATGTCCTGGTCGCCGCCGACCACCCACAGCGGAAGCTCCGGTTCGGGTCCCGGCCGGTGCCGGTAGGTCTCGAACATCGCGAAGTCGGCCCGGTAGTAGGGCATGACGAGTTCCACCAGGGCCGGGTCGGCGGCGAGTTCCGGCGGCAGTCCGCCGTACCGCCGCTGGATGACGTCGAACAGGTCCTTGTCGGACAGGTCGTGGACGAACGGTCCGCTACGGGGCCGGTCGGGCGCGGGGCACGCCGAGGCCACCAGGAACTCGGGGCCCGGCAGCCCCCGTGCCGCCAGGGCGCGGGTGGTCTCGTACGCGGCGAGGGCGCCCAGGCTGTGCCCGAAGAACGCGAACGGCGGGACGAACGCGGTGGCGGCCAGCAGACCGTCGACCAGTTCCGTGAGCGTGGTGAGCGGCCGCTCGGCGATCCGGGAGCCGCGCCCGGGGGCCTGCACTCCCCAGACCTCGATCTCCTCCAGCGACTCCGACCAGCGCAGGTACTCCCCCGGTGATCCCCCGCTGTGCGGAAAGCAGTAGAGGCGCAGCGGCGCGTCGGGGCGGGGGACGCGGCGGATCAGCCAGCGTCCGGTGGTGCCGTGGGGGGCGGCTGGGTTGGTCATCGGCCGACGCTCCTCACACCGTGGGGGCGCGGGGCGCGCGCGTACGGGGTGGTGCGCGGCGCCCACAGCGCCGACGGGGAAGGGCTCCGTCGCGCTCCGTCGCGCAGGGCGGGCCGGCCGCGGCCGGGGTCGTGCTCGAACATCACGGTCCTTGGGTCTCAGGAGGCGGCGGTGCGTCGTTCCGCCACGATGTGGGCGAGGGCGGCCGGGGTCGGGGCCAGGAAGAGGTCCTTCGGGGTGACCTCCACGCCGAACGTCCGCCCGGCCCAGGCCGCGAGCCGGGCGGCGATCAGCGAGTCGCCGCCGAGGTCGAAGAAGTTGTCGTGCGCGTCGATCGAGGGCAGGCCGAGTCCGTCGCGGAAGGCATCGGCGATGCGGTGCAGCGGATCGTCGTGCGCACGGTCCGGGGCGGTCCCGTGCGGTGTGCCGTTCTGGGCGGCGGTCCCGTGCGGCGCGGTGGCGGCGGGAGCCGGGGTGTCGGTCCCGTGCGGCACGGTGGCGGCGGGAGCCGGGGTGTCGGCGGGGGCCGGGGCGGCGGTCCCGTGCGGCGCCCCAGCCCCGGTGGTGGGCGCCGGCCCACCACCGGGGACGCGGAAGCGCTGGTGGTCGTACGGGTAGACCGGCAGCCTGGCCCTGCGGCGCGGGCCGTGGTGCACGCTCCCCCACTCCGGGGTGGTGCCCGCGGCCCATACCCGGCCCACGGCCTGGAGCAGGGTCGGGTACGCGCCGGTGTCGTCCCCGGGGTGCGGCAGGGAGTGCGCCACGGGGTGCGCGGGCCCGACGGCGGGGTGCTGCCGGGCGAGGGTGCTCAGCGTCCGGCTCGGGCCGACCTCCAGCAGCGGGCCGCCCGCCCCGGCGACCAGGGTCTCCAGGGCGTCGCCGAAGCGGACCGTACGGCGCAGATGGGCCGACCAGTACGCGGGGTCGGTGAGTTCGTCCGTATCGGCCCAGGTGCCCGTCAGATCGGAGACGAAGGGCACGGTGAGCTTCCCGAAGGGCGTCCGGGCCACCAGTTCCCCGTACCGCTCCATGATGGGTTCGACGAGTTCGGAGTGGGCGGCCATGGGGACGCGCAGCAGCCGGGAGCCGATGGACCGGGCGGTCAGCTCGGCGGCGAAGGCGTCGATCAGCTCGGCCCGGCCGGAGACCACACACCGGCGTGGTCCGTTGACCGCGGCGACCGACAGGCCGGGCGGCAGCAGCGACAGCACCTCGGACTCGGGCAGTTCGAGGGCGAGCATGGTGCCGGTGGGCAGTGCCTGGAGCAGTCGGCCGCGTTCGACCACCAGATGGAGGGCGTCGGGCAGGGTGAAGAGGTCCGCGACGGTGGCGGCGACATACGCGCCCAGGCTGTGTCCGACGACGGCCCGGGGCCGTATCCCCCAGGACTCCCAGAGCGCGGCGAGCGCGTAGCCGACCGCGAAGATCGCGGGCTGGCCGACGGCGGTGGTGCCCAGCGCGCGTTCGGCCGCGGCCCGGTCGGCGCCGCGCTCCTCGGGGAAGAGGACATCGCGCAGATCGAGCCCGAGACCGGGCGCGGCCAGCTCGCAGCACTCGTCGAAGACCCGGCGGAAGACGGGTTCGCGCGCGTACAGCTCCCCGCCCATGCCGAGGTGCTGGTTGCCCTGGCCGGGGAAGAGGAAGGCCGGGGCCGGGCCGGTGGCGGTGGACGGGCCGTCGATGAGCCGGCCCGGGGTGCGCTCGGTGAGCACACGCGCCGCGTCGGCGGTGTCGTGGGCGACGAGGAAGCGCCGCAGCGGGTGGGCGGCCCGCCCGGTCTGGAGGGTCCAGGCCACATCGGCGAGCGGGGTGCCGGGCTCGTCGGTGAGGCGGGCGGCGAGCCGGGTGGTGGCCCGGTCCAGCGCGGTCGGTGTCCTGGCGGAGAGGACCAGCAGCCGGGGCGCGGGTCCGGCGGGCGCCGCCACCGGTTCCGCCACCGGTTCCGCCACCGGTTCTGGCGCCTGCTCCGGCGCCTGCTCCGATGCCTGCTCCGGTGCCTGTTCCAGGACGACATGGGCGTTGGTGCCGCCCACACCGAAGGCGCTGACTCCGGCCCGCCGGGGGCTGCCCGGGGTCTCCCACGGGGTGCGCTCGGTGACCACCCGGAACGGGCTCGTCGCCCAGTCGATCTCCGGGTTGGGCACCTCGAAGTTGAGGCTGGGCGGAAGAACGCCGTGCTCGACGGCCAGCACGGCCTTGATCAGGCTGGTGACACCGGCGGCGGCGTCGGTGTGGCCGATGTTGGTCTTCACCGAGCCGATCCGGCAGAAGCCGACGTCGTCGGTGTCGGCACGGAAGGCGCGGGTCAGCGCGGCGACCTCGATGGGGTCGCCGAGCGGGGTGCCCGTGCCGTGCGCCTCGACATAGGTGATGGAGCGGGCGTCGACATCGGCGACCAGCTGCGCGGACCGTACGGTACGGGCCTGTCCGTCCACACTGGGCGCGGTGAAGCCGACGGAGTCCCCGCCGTCGTTGTGGACGGCGGTGCCCCGGATCACCGCGCGGACGGTGTCACCGTCCGCGAGGGCGTCGGCCAGCGGCTTGAGCACCACCAGGGCGGCGGCACTGCCGCCGACCGTGCCCCGGCCGCGGGCGTCGAAGGCCCGCACCACACCGTCGGCGGTGACGATCCCGCCGTCGACGTACGAGCCGCGCGGCGGATCCACATGGACGGCGGCGCCCCCCGCGAGGGCCATGCCCGCCTCGCCCGCCAACAGCGCCTGGCAGGCCAGGTGCACGGCGACCAGCGAGGTGGAACAGGCGCTCTGGACGGTGACCACGGGCCCGCGCAGCCGCAGCCGCTGAGCGACCCGGGTGGTGAGGAAGTCGGGTGCGGTGCCGAGGTGGATCTGCCAGTCGTCGACGAAGGGGAGCTGGTCGCGCCGCGCCTCGACGGCGGCACGGTGGCGGGTGGTGCCGCCGCCCGCGAAGAGACCGATCTCCCCGCGATGGGACAGCGGGTCGTACCCGGCGTCCTCCAGCGCGTGCTGCGCCACTTCGAGGAAGACCCGCTGCTGCGGGTCCATGACCAGCGCCTCGCGGGGCGGGAAGCCGAAGAACTCCGCGTCGAAGAGGTCCGCGTCGGCCAGCGTCCCGTACGCCGCCGTATGCCGGGGCACGGCGCCGTCCCCGCCGTCACCGGGCTCGTCCAGCACGGTGATCGCGCCGCGCCCCGCGCAGAGCAGGTCCCAGAACGCGTCGACGTCCGGGGCGCCGGGGAAGCGCCCGGCCATCCCGATGACCGCGATGTACGGGGTGTCCTCCGGCTCGCCGTCCAAGGATCGTGCCGTGGGTGCTATGTCGGTCATACGGAGTCCTCTCCCGCCTGGGTGATGCCATCCCGCCCGCTCGTGACGGAGTCCCCCGCCGCCTGGGTGATGCCGTCCCCGCCGGTCGCGGCCGAGTCCCCCGCCGCCTGGCTGAAACCGTCCCGGCCGGTCCTGCGGGCGCGGCCGCGGCGGAGCCGGGACACTCCCTCGCGGCGGCGGGCCGCCACGGGGGCGGACTCCTCCGGCGGCGGCGCGCCCGCGCCGTCCCCGCGCTCCAGGAAGGCGGCCAGGGCCCTCGGCGTGGCGTGTTCGAACAGGGACATGAGGGGGATGTCGCGGCCGAGTTCACCGCTGAGGCGGCGCTGGGCGTCGGCCAGCAGCAACGAGTGCCCGCCGAGGTCGAAGAATCCGTCGTCCACCCCGACCCGTTCCAGGTTCAGCACCTCCTGCCACACCACCGTGACGAGCTTCTCCAGCTCCGTACGGGGTTCCCCGCCCGCGGCGGGACGCGGTCGGTCGGGGGCGGGCAGCGCGGCACGGTCCACCTTGCCGCGGCTGGTGAGCGGCAGTTCGTCGAGCACGACATAGCTCTGCGGCACCAGATAGCCGGGCAGGGCCTGGGCCACCGCCCGCGCGATCCGGTCGACGGCGGCGCCGTCGGTCCGGTCGCGCAGCACCAGGTAGCCGACGAGCCGACGGCCGGGGGTGCCCTCGGCGCCGTACACACCGACATGCGCGGTGACCACGTCGGGCTGGGCGACCAGGGCGGCGGCACTCTCGCCTGGTTCGATGCGGTGCCCCCGTATCTTCACCTGGTCGTCGGCGCGGCCGTGGAACTCCAGGGCGCCGTCGGCGCGCCGCCGGACCAGATCGCCGGTGCGGTAGAGCCGGGCTCCCGGCCGCGTGGCGCCGGGATCGGCGACGAACCGTTCGGCGGTCAGCCCGGGTCGGCCGAGATAGCCGCGGGCCACCCCGGGTCCGCCGAGGTACAGCTCGCCGGTCTCGCCGGGGGCGACCGGCCGCAGCTCCGGGCCGAGGACATGGGCCCGGGTGCCCGCCGCCGGGGTCCCGATCGACGGCGGCCCGCCGCCCGTACCACCCGTACCGCCCGGACGGACCGGTCCCGCCGTCGCCACCACCGTGTTCTCGGTCGGGCCGTAGTTGTTGACCAGGGCATACGGTGTGCCGGGGCCGGGCCGGGCATGCAGCCGGTCACCACCGGTCCGCACCAGCCGCAGCGATGTCCCGTCCGCCGGCCACTCCCGCTCCAGCAGTCGCTCGGCGAGGGGGGTGGGCAGGAAGGCCACGGTGACACCGCTGCCGTGGAACCAGTCCCGGAGCGCCCCCGGGGCGAGCAGGGTGGCCGCGTCGGGGACATGCAGAGCGGCCCCGGCGGCGAGCGGTGGCCACATCTCCCAGACCGAGGCGTCGAATCCGGGCGACGCCACGAGGGAACACCGGTCCGCCGCCGTCAGCCCGCCGCTCTCCCGGTCCCAGGCGACGAGATTGGCCAGCGACCGGTGCTCGACCATCACGCCCTTGGGGGCGCCGGTCGATCCGGACGTGTGGATGACATAGGCCAGGGTGTCGGGTCCGGGGTCGCGGCCGGGGTCGTGATCGGGCCCCGGCCGTCCGAGCGCCTCGGCCACCACCACGGCGGCGGTCCGGCCGCCGCCGAGCACCCCGGCGAGCTCCGCGGAGGTCAGCACCGTCCCGACGCCCGCCGCATCCAAGGTCTGACGGAGCCGGGCGGGCGGATGGGCGGGGTCGAGCGGCAGATAGGCCGCCCCGGTCTTGAGCACGCCGAGCGCCGCGGTGACCAGTTCGGCGCCCCGGGGCAGGCAGACGCCGACCAGGGTCTCGGGCCCGGCGCCCCGCGCGGACAGCTGGTGCGCGATCCGGTTCGCGCCACGGTTCATCTCGCCGTAGGTGAGGACCCGGGTGTCCTGTACGACGGCGGGCGCCTCCGGCTGGGCGGCCGCCCGTTCCGCGACCAGTACCGGTACGGACCGGTTCCGGTCGGCGGCCGGGGTGCGGCGGTCCGAAGTCACTGAGCACTCCTCGATCTGCTGGGTTCTGCTGGGCTGTGCTGGGCTGTGGTCCAGATGCGGGCCGGGCGGGGTGGCGCCCGTCCGGTGGGCCGAGTCGGGTCGGGTGGCAGGCGCCTCCCCGTGTGGACGGGAACCTCCGGTACGGACCGGAACCTCCCGTACCCGGCGCGACCGCGCGGCGGAGGCGCCCCGTACCGGCGGCGGCGCGGTGCGGGAGCGCCTCCCCGGCCGAGCGCCACGCGGGCACCGGGCAGGCTCCGGGCGGAGCTGCCCGCCGCGTCCCGTCAGGCGGCGCCGAGGTGTGCCAGCGCGGTGATCCGGCGCTCGCCGATCTCCGCGCGCCTGGCCGGGTCGCTCACCCCGGAGCCCGGGTCGGTGGCCAGACAGCGGACGGCGATCTTGCCGTTGTGGCCGTTGGTCTGGACGAGGCGCGACGCCTCACCGACCTCGTCGAGCGGGAAGCTCTGGGACAGCGCGGGCTGGACGGCGCCCTGGGTGATCAGACGGTTGGTCTCCCACTGCTCCTGGAGGTTGGCGCCATGGCTGCCGATGATCCGCTTCAGCCGCATCCACAGGTAGCGGTTGTCGAACTCGTGCAGATAGCCGGTGCTCGATCCGCAGGTGACGACGGTGCCGCCGCGCCGGACGACGAACACGGAGACCCCGAAGGTCGCCCGTCCCACATGCTCGAAGACGATATGGGGATCCTCGCCGACCGCCTGCCGGATGAGCTTGCCGAGCCTCTTGCCCGCCACCGCGGGGTCGGCGGGTTCGCTGCCGGTCAGCCCGATCTCCTCCCGGTTGATCACCACATGGCAGCCGAGGGCGCGGGCCCGGGCGGCCTTCTCCTCGGAGCTGACCACGCCGACCGCGATGCCCCCGCCGTTGCGGACGAACTGCGAGGCGTACGCGCCGAGACCACCGGCGGCGCCCCAGATCAGAACGACGTCGCCCTGCTTGAAGCGGGCGCCCCGGTCACTGACCAGCATCCGGTACGCGGTACCGGCGCACAGAGGGTTGACGGCCGCCTCCTCCCAGGTCAGGTGGGGCGCCTTCGGCAGCAGTTGGTCGGCGCGGACGACGGTGTAGTGCGCCAGCCCGCCGAAGTTGGTCTCGAACCCCCAGGCGCGCTGCTCCGAGCCCATCATGCCGTCGTGGTGGGTGGCCGGTTCCTCGGAGTCGACATGGGCGGTGCCCACCACGACCTGGTCGCCCACATGCCAGCGGCGGACGCCGTACCCGGTACGGACGATGACACCGGAGGCGTCCGAGCCGAGGACGTGGTGCGGCAGGTCGTGCCGGGCCGCCCAGCGGTCCTGTTTGCCGTAGTGCTTGAGGAACGCGAACGTCGGTACGGGTTCGAACGTCGCCGACCACACGGTGTTGTAGTTGATGCTGCTCGCCATGACCGCCACCAGGACCTCGTCCGGGGCGAGTTCGGGCATCGGGACGCTGCCCACGTGGATCGACTTGCGGACGTCCTTGTCGGCCACGCCACGGAACAGATCGGTGTCGGCGGCGCGGATGTGCGCCGCGGTGTACGCGTCCGGGACCGGAAGTCGCTCCAGCTCCGACGCCGGTGCTCCCGCGACGACCGCGGCGGCGAGTGCGTCCATGGTGTTCCTCCTGTACGGGTCAGCGGTGGGTGGTGTCGCGGCCGTCCGGGCCGCTGATGATCTCGATACGGCCGGGGACGTCGTGCCCGGCGAGGCGCTCGCGCAGGAACTCGCGTACGGAGGCGGTGGTCAGCCCCCCGGTGGCACCGTCCGGCGCCGCCGGGTGGACCCGGGCCACGGCGACCGGCCCCCGGGGGGTCGACAGCATCTCCACGGTCGCCCGCAGCACTCCGGGATGCGCGCCCAGCACCCGTTCGACCAGCGGCGCGTCGATCAGGCCGAGATGGCGCACCCAGCGGCGGCCACGGGGGCCGAGGTACTCGACCACGCCGTCCGCGGTGATCCGGCCGATCCCGACGGCGCCGTCGGTACGGGCGGTGCGGTCGGTACTGGCGGTACGGGTGGTACTGGCGGCGGCGGCCGGTCCGGCCGGTGCGTGGACGAGGATCCCGGGGACCCCGGCGGCCAGCCGCCGACCGTCGGCGTCGCGGACCGTCAGCTCCACCCCGGGGGCCGGGGTGACGCGCGGCGGGAGGACCGGGTCACCGGCCGGGGTGACCCAGCCGACGACGGTGTCGCCGTCGAGCAGCCGCGCGCCGGTCGTCCGGCCGGGAAGCGCGCCCGGAGCCGTACCCGGCGCGGGCGGGACCGTACCCGGCGCGCCCGCAGCCGTACCCCGCGCGGGCGGGGCCGCCGGGAGCCGGAAGTCGCGGAGCCGGGCGTCGGGCCGGTCGGCCAGCGCCTCGACGGCGCGCCGGAAGTGGTCGGTGAACGCCGCTCCCTCCCGGGGGCCGGTGGTCTCGGTGCGGTAGTCGAGCCGGGCCCGGCAGTCGGGCCACTGGGCCCGCAGATGCAGGGTCCGCTCGAAGGTGCTGGAGGTGTTCCGGCTGAAGAACTCCCACTCCGCCTTCAGCCCCGGGACATCGAGCCGGAGCCCTTGCGGGGCGCGGGGGAAGGAGACACCGAGCTGGGTCATCACCCGGCGGGCGCTGCGGTCCGTCAGCCCCTTGGTGAGGTCCTGGAACGGCACCCGGCGGAACCGCCGGAGCCGGTCCACGGCCGCGGCGGCGGCCGTGATCAGCTCATGGCCGGTGTGCTCGGGCGCCATGTCGAGGAGGGTGGGCACGACATTGATCTGGACGCCCGCGACGGCCCGGCTGTGCTCGTCGCTCACATCCGCGGCGACGGCGAGGGGGATGAGCCGGTTGCCGTACGCGGAGAGCTGGAGCGCGAGGGCGGCGACCAGGGTGGTGAAGGTGGTCGTGCCATGCCGCCGGGCCAGTTCACGCAAGCGCAGGACATGCTCGCGCCCCAGTTCGGCCGGGGCGGTGCAGTCGACGCGCCGGGCGACGGGGGTGAGGGTGCCGGGGAGGGCGAGCGGCTCGCCCAGGCGGGGCAGGGCGGCCTCCCAGCTCGCCGTCGCCTCGGCGGTGATCTCGGCGGACGCCGGGGGCGCCTCGGCCGACGGCAGCGGCGCGATGTCCGCCAGCACACCCGCCAGCGCCCGGTTGAGGTACTCCGTGAAGTCCTGGGCGACGACGAACTTGCTGCGCCCGTCGAACCCGGCGTGGTGCACCGCGAGGACGAGGGAGCGGCGCGCGCCGTCATGGGTGAGGAGGGCGAACCGGATCGGGGCCTCGGTCGCCAGGTCCCAGCGGCGCGGACGCTCGTGCTCCGCCACCCACTCCTCGATGGTCCGCCGCTCGGCGCCCTCGGGACAGGGCGCGGCGAAGGTCCCGAAGACGAAGGCGTCCGCGGCGGGCAGGACGAACTGGCGGACCGTGCCGTCCTCGGTGAGCCGCAGCACGGACCGCAGCGGCTCATGCCGCCGCAGCACGCCCAGGGCCGCCGCGCGCAGTTCGGACGGGGTGACCTCGCCGGTGAGGGTGACGGCGAGATAGCCGCTGTTGCTGATGGCGTCGGCCGCCTGTTCCTCGTTCCACAGCGCGAGCTGGGCCGGGGACGGCGGGGCACCGGCTGACGCGGTCATCCGCTCGTTCTCCCTTCCACGGGAACGGCGGTACGGGTGGTCCGGCGCTCGCGCAGCTCCTGGGTGATCAGCGCCGCGACCGCGTCCCGGTCCGTCTTCCCGCTGGGCGTACGGGGCAGCGCGGACACCCCGGTCAGGCTCAGCGGTACGGAGACGGCGGGCAGGGTCTCGCGCAGCGCCGCGAGGACGGCGGCGGTGTCCGGCAGCCCCGTGCCGGGGGCGGTGACCACGGCGGCCCGCAGGCCCCGGACGCCGCTGGCGCTCTCCACGACGACGGTGGCGGCGGCGTCGATGCCGGGCTGGGCCAGCAACTGGGCGTCGACCTCCAGCAGGTTGACGCGGATGCCGCGGATCTTCACATCGTCGTCGATGCGGTTGAGGAACCAGACCTCGCCGTCGACGAGCCGGACGAGGTCGCCGGTGTGGAAGACCCGGGTGTGTCCGCGCGGGGTGGGGTCGGTGGGGCGGAAGCGCCGCTCGGTCAGCTCGGGCCGGTGCAGATAGCCGGGTGAGACGGGCCGTCCGGCGACGAGCAGCTCACCGACGGCCGGGTCGTCCGGGGACTCGGGGTCCACCAGGACCTCGCAGCCCGGCAGGGGGACGCCGATCGGCGGCAGGTCGGGCCAGTCGGCGGGCGGCCCGGTCAGGATGTGGGAGGTCACCATGGCGGACTCGCTCTGTCCGTAGTGGTTGACCAGCCGGCAGCCGGGGAGCCGTTCGAAGAAGCGGCGGATCTGCGTGGTGCACACCATCTGCTCGCCCGCGACGTTGACCTCGGTGAGCCGCAGCCCGTCCAGACCGTCACGGGCGGCGGCGACGACCGCGAGCATCTGCATGGCGACGTACGGCAGGAAGAGCCGCTCGACCCGGTGGTCCACCAGCCACTGGAGCAGTTCGTCGGGGGTGCGGCGCAGCCGCTCGGGGACGACCACGACGGTGCCGCCACCGCGCAGGGTGCCGAGGATCTCCTGGAAGGAGACATCGAAGTTGAGCGGCGCGAACTGAGCCGTCCGCAGGTCGGGGCGGGGCGAGTGCGCCGCCTGCCACTCGGCCATGGCGTCCAGGCAGGAGTGGGTGACCGTGACGCCCTTGGGCCAGCCGGTGGAACCCGAGGTGTAGATGATGTAGACGGGCAGTTCGGGGCGGCACGGCAGGGGACGCGGCGCCGGGTCGCCGCCGCTCCGGTCCCCCGCGGGGTCACCGCTCCCGCCCGGTGCCGGATCACCGCTCCCGCCCGGCTCCGGGACGCGCAGCCGGGGCACATCGGCGTCGAAGCCGGGCTCGCCGCCGCAGTACAGCAGGAGCCTGGCCGCGCTGTCGGTGACCATGTGCTCCAGCCGCTTGGCCGGGTACTCGGGGTCCAGCGGCACATAGGTGGCCCCGGCCATCGCGATCCCGAGCAGGGCGGCGATGACCTCGGCGCCGCGCGGTCCGGTCACGGCCACCGGCTCACCGGGGCGCACGCCCTGGCGGCCGAGGAGGTCGGCGACGCTCCCCGCCCACTCCAGCAGGGCCGCGTAGGTCAGGCTGCGGTCGCCGTCCTCGACGGCGACGGCCTCCGGCCGTTCGGTGGCCGTCGTGGTGAGGGCGTCGAGGAAGCAGAGCGGATCGATGGATCCGCCCCACACCGAGGGTCGTTCGGCGCTCACGCGGCATCTCCCTCCAGGGCGACGGCCAGCTCGGCCACGGTCGGGTGGTCGAAGATCAGCCGGATGGGCGTCTCGCGACCGGTGTGCTTGCGGATGCCGACCGAGATGGACGTGGCCGCCATGGAGTCACCGCCGAGGTCGAAGAAGTTCTCGTCGGGCCCGATGGCCTCCATGCCGAGCGTCTCCTCCCAGAGGGTGGTGAGGAATCCGCGCAGGTCGTCGTGGGGTGCGGTGGACGCACTCATGGGCAGGGGTTCTCCGCTTCGTCGTTCCAGTCCAGGGACTTCAGGGGGGTGTCGGGGGCGGCCGACCAGGCGGTCACCAGGTCCACGAACATCTCGGCGAGCGCGTCCGCCGCGTCGGCCTCGAACAGGTCCGCCGAGACGAGCAGGGTGCCGTGGCTCTCGCCCCGGCGGTGTTCGAGGTGGAGTTCCACCTCGAACCGGGTCGTCACGGGCGGCACGCGCCACTCCGTGACCTCGGCTCCCGCCAGCGCGGGCAGCGGTGCCGGGGGGTGCAGGTCGAAGCCCGCGGAGGCGAGCGGGATCCGGTGCGGCCGGCGCGGCACCCGGCTCAGCGCGACCACCCGCTCATACGGCACGGGGTTCTCGGCGGCACTCAGACAGGTCTCCCGGGTCCGCGCCAGCAGGTCGTGCAGCGTGTCCGTACCGGAGCAGCGCAGGCGCAGCGGGACGACGTCGACGAGGAAGCCGATCAGGTCCGCGTCGGAGTCCGTACCGGAGCGTCCGGACGCGGGGGTGGCGACCACGGCCTCGTCGGTGTCGGCGCAGACGCACAGCAGGGCGGCGTAGGCGGCGAGCAGGGTGACGAAGGCGGTGCTGCGGTGGTGCCGCATCAGGGCGCTCAGCCGGGTGACGGTCTCCGGGGGCAGGGTGAGACCGGCGGCGTGTGCCCGGCCGGTGGACCGCTCCCCCGGCGGGATGTCATGCGGGAGGTCCAGCGTCGGGGCGACGTTGGCCAGCGCGCTCTCCCAGTGGGCGAGGGCGGCCGGGGTGGCTCCGGGGGCGGCCGACTGCCGCCGGGTGAACTCCAGATGGCTCGGCGCCGGGTCGAGTACGGGCTCCGTGCCCTCGCGGTACGCCTGGTACGCCAGGGCGAGTTCGCGCCAGAAGACGCGCATCGACCAGCCGTCGAAGGCGATGTGGTGGACGGTCAGCAGCAGCAGGTGGTCCCGGTCGCCGAGGGGCAGTGCCTCGAACCGCAGCACCGGGCCGCCGACCAGGTCGAAGGGGCGGGCACGGCTCGTGCCGATCCAGGTGTCGATGTCGGCGTCCGTGCCGCCGACGGCGGTCGCCGGGACGACGGTGAACACCTCGGGCACCGCGTCGCCGACCACCTGTTCCAGCCCCGCCCCGGTCTCCCGGTAGGTGGTGCGCAGGGCGTCATGGCGCCGGACGACGGCGTCGACCGAGCGGCGCAGCGCGCCGAGGTCGAGCTCGCCGTGGACGCGCAGGGCGCGCTGGATGACATAGGCGGGGCTGTCGGGGGCGAGTTTCCGGCTGAACCACAGGCGCCGCTGGCCGGAGGAGGGGGGTGCGATCACAGCCGCGCCGGTGGGGGGCGGGGGCGTCGTCACGACCGGTCCTCCCCCGCGCGCAGCCAGCTCTCGCTCACGGCGTCATGGCGGGGCCCGGGGCCGTCGAGGAGGGCGTCGATCTCGCCCCAGAGTCCGGCCAGCCGGTGCCGGGCGGCGGCACAGTGGATATCGGCCAGGTCCTGGGTGTCGCCACTACCGGTCTCGCTCTGGTGCGCGGTGCGGCCCAGGGTGAGGCTGACGGTGAGGAGTTCCTCGATGACGGTGCCGAGGGTGGCGAGCAGGCGCTCGTGGGCGAACGCCGAGGTCAGGTCGGGGTGGCGGGCGGCGACCCGGCCGAGCGCCGTGTGCAGCCGGTGGGCCTGGCGGGCGGCGTCGTGCGCGTGGTCCCGGTTCCGTGGCGACAGATACCGCTCGACGGCGGGCGGCGGCCCGGCGGCGGGATCCGGCGCGGTGCCGCTCGGGTCGTGCCCGTCCGGCGCGGAACCATCGGGTACGGGACCATCCGGCGCGGGCCCGTCGGCGGGCGCGGGCGCGGGTACGAAGTAGGTGAGGGCGAAACCCGCCAGCCTGCTGCGCATCAGCGACTCGGCGCCACCGGCGATCCGCAGCCCGCGCGCGTCCCGGTACAGCCGCTCCAGCGGCGACGGCGTGGTCCCGCGCCCGGCCTTGCTGGCGGCCGTCTCGTACCCCTCGCCCGCCACCACGGTCATGGCCGCGTCCATCGTGCGCCAGGCCAGTACGGAGGCGATGCTCTTGGCGGCGAACTGTTCGTAGATCGCGTTGGCCGACGGGTCCCCCGGATCCACCAGCGTGCCGTACGCGACGACGCTCTCCATGGCGTGGAGGTCCGCGAGGGCGGTGGCGAGGGTGCGCCGGATCTCGTCGTGCTCGCCGAGCGGCCTGCCGTCGACGGTACGGCGGCGGACGAACTCCCGTACGTACTCCAGGGCCTGCCGGGTCAGGGCCAGCGCGGGCGCGGCGGTGACATGCAGCCGCCCTTGCGCGAGGGGGAAGAGCTGCCGTCCGGCGCGCCAGCGCTCCGGGTCCTCCTCGGCGAGCACCCGCTCGGCGGGCACCCGTACGCCGTCGAGGGTGAGGGTGGTGAGGGTGACGCCCTTGAGCCCCATGAGGGTGTGGCGGGCGCCGTGGCGCAGTCCGGGGGTCCGGGTGTCGACGAAGAAGAGCCGGGTGCGGCCGACGCCGTCCTCCTGGACCGTGGCGGTGACGGTGAGGAGGTCCGCGAGGTCGCCGTTGCCGGTGTAGAGCTTCGTTCCGCTGAGCAGATACGCGGTTCCGTCGTCGGTGGGCACGGCGGTGGCCGCCCGTCCCCAGTTGGCGGCCCCGGCGGGCTCGGCGTCGGCGGCGCCGGTGAGCGCGCCGCGCGACAGCTGGTCGGCGAGGAACTCCCGCAACGGGCCGTCGGCGAGCAGCGGCAGGTACTGGGGCGCGCCGAGCCCGTTGTGGAAGGCGAGCGTCATGCCGAGGGCCGGGGACCAGCGGGCCGCGGTCTCGATGACCCGCAGGACGCCCCGGGCGTCAAGCCCGAGTCCCCCGTACTCCGCGGCCACGGCGAGATGCAGCAGCCCGTCGGCGCGCAGCTTGTCCAGCAGACCGGCGGGCAGTTCGGCGGAGCCGTCGATCTCCTCGGGGTCCCCGTAGCCGTCGAGCAGCCGTGAGAGCCGCTCGGCCGCCTGGCGGGCCGGCTCCTCGTCGCCGGCGGGGCGCCGCAGCACGGAGGCGATGAGCGTCCAGTCGATCCGGCCGGTGAGGAGCTCCTCGTAGAGACTCGGCACCCCCGGGACGCTCATGGGATTCCGGGCTGGCGCGCTCATGCGTTGGACCTCCGTGCGGTCGTACGTGGTACCGGTGGGCGGGCGGGTGGGGCGTTCGAGGGCTTCCGGCTGGATCAGGCTGGTCAGGAGCGGGGGCTGGGGGCGCCTCCGTACCGTGGGGCACACGGCTGAGGGGTGGGGCCGGGGAACACGCTCCCCGCGAGACGCGACGCGAGCCCGGCGGGACCCGGCGCGATCCCGGCCCGGGGCCCTGACCGGGCCCCGCGCGAGGTCCTACGCCTCCGGGGCGGCGCCGAGGCCGAATCCGCGCATCATCGTGGCGAGCGAGCGATGGCAGCCCTCGTCGCTCTCCTCGAAGCGCTGGATGACCCGCTCCTGGATCGCGGGCGACTTCTCCTGGCTGAGTTTGAACATCGAGTCGACCCGCTCGACCTGGAGGTAGAAGGCACCGACTCCATGGACGATGGTGCGGAAGTACTCCAGCGACGACTCGACGTCCCACTTGTCGCCGAAGGTCTCCTCCAGCGTGCGGGCGGTCTGGGCCACGATCCCCAGCGTCTCCTCGGTGTCATCGACCAGCCGGATCCGTCCGTTGACGTGTACGGAGGTGAAGTCCCAGGTGGGAGAGGCCGGGTTGGTCTCGTAGACGGCGGGGGTGACATACCCGTAGGGGCCGTGGAAGAGCAGCCGCGCGGGCGCGCCGTCCACCAGGGAGGCCCAGTGCGGGTTGGACCGGTTCATATGGCCGATGAGTTCCACGCCGACGAGCGAGCCGGTGTCCTTCCGCTCCTCCTCGGGGAGGATCACCGGCACATGCGTGGCCAGCGGGGTCAGCGGACCGTTGGACGCGAGGGTGGCGAGCGGGTAGCCACGGATGATTCTGCGCGGCCAGGTGTGGTCGGCCACCTGGTAGACATCGGGGACAAACATGCTGTTCTCCTGTGTCCGGACGGTGCGGAGAGAGCTGGACAGGGCAGCCCGGCGGGGCGCGCCGCCGTGGGAGCGCGCCGGGCCCGGTGCGGAGCGAACGGCTCGGGCCTGCCGGATGGATCGGGCTGGTCCGGGCTGGGCTCGGCTGGTCTCAGGGAAGGGTGACCAGTTCGGTCAGCACGCCGTGACAGTCCTTGGGGTGCAGGAACGTCACCCGTGACCCACGGGATCCGGTCCCGGGCGGGTCGAAGAGGACCCGTATCCCGGCACGGCCCAGTTCCCCGGCCGCGGCGTCGACGTCATCGGTGCCGAAGGCGATGTGGTGGACGCCCGGGCCGCGTTCGGCCAGCCAGCGGGAGACGGCCGAGTCCTCGTGCAGCGGTGTCAGCAGTTGCAGACAGGAGAGGGCGCCGTCGTCGGTGCCGTTGACCCGCAGGATCGCCTCGCGGACACCCTGGCTCTCGATGTCCTCGGTGTGGATCAGCTCGAAGCCGAAGGTGTCGGTGTAGAACGCGACGGTGGCGTCCAGGTCATGGCAGACGATGCCGATGTGGTCGATCCGGGTGAAGGCCATGGCGTCAGACCACCGGGGGACGGGCGGGCGCCGCGGACCCGGCGCGGCCGCGGACGAGGGAGTCGACGATCTCCCCGGACCGTACGGCGACGTTGGACAGGAGGCTGGAGGACAGGCCGTGCGAGTGCTCGGTGCCGCCCTGGAGGTAGACACCGCAGCGCAGGCTCTCCTCCCCGGCGACCCGGTAGTCCCGCATGACCTGGAGGCGCCCGTGTTCGTCCTGCTTGCAGGAGGAGGCCAGCTCCCCGAGCAGCCGCACCGGATCGGCGGGACGGTAGCCGGTGGCGCAGACCACCGCGTCCGCGTGCAGGGTGGTCGTCTCCCGGGTCGGCAGGAACTCGACGTCCACCCGCACACCGTCCGGGCCGGCCTCGGCCGCGGTGATCCGGGAGGTGTTCCGGATGTGCAGCCGACGGCGGCCGGTCACGTTCTCCAGGTACAGCCGACGGTAGAGGTCCTCGATGAGGTCGATGTCGACCACGCCGTAGTTGGTGTTGGCGTGGTACCCGTAGAGGGCCCGCTTGACGTCGTCGGAGGCGTCGAAGTGGTGGTCCACGGCCTGGGGGTCGAAGATCCGGTTGGTGAACGCGCTGTCGTCGGAGACGCTGTAGCCGTAGCGGGAGAACACGGCGTGCACATCGGCGGAGGGGAACTCGCGGTGCAGGTACTCCACGGCCTCCGCCCCGCTCTGCCCGGCGCCGACCACGACGAAGCTGCGCGGTGACGGTTCAGCGAATCGTTCCGCCTCCATCAGCAGGCTGGAGCTGTGCCAGACCCGCTCGGACGGCGGCAGCACCTCCGGCGTCGACGGTTCGAGACCGATCGCGATGACGATGTTCCGGGTGCGCTGGACGAAGGTCTGGGCGCCCTGCCGCACCACGACATCGAGGAGCTCGGTGGCGCCGTCCCGGACCACGGGTCGCACCTCGACCACTTCGCAGCCGTAGTCGACCACATGCCGGAAACGCTCGGCGACCCACTCCAGATAGTCGTGGAACTCGATCCGCAGCGGAAAGAACGACCTGGCGTTGATGAAATCCGCGAGTCGGTCTTTGTCCTGGAGATAAGCGAGGAACCCATAGGGGCTCACCGCGTTCCGCATCGTCACCAGGTCCTTGAGGAAGGATACCTGCATCGTGGCACCCTCAATGAGCATCCCGCGATGCCAGCCGAATGACGGCTGTTTCTCAAAGAAGGCGGCGGTCAACACCTGCTCTGGGGAGGTCTTCTGATTGAACTCTTCGATGGCGATGGCAAGCGCCAGATTAGACGGCCCCAGACCGATGCCCACAACATCAACTACTGACTCTTCAGAACGCAGCAATGCTGCCATTCCGATTCCCCCCGTCAGGTAAATCGGCTCAATAAATCAGACACTTGACCGGCGCTTGAGGCCGACTATACCCACACGCCAATCTCGGTGTCGCAATCATTTCCAGCCATGCCCACGTCATATGCGATGGTCACAGTACGTAAGAGGTCTGGACCTCTTCCTTGCGAGCGATTTCTGTGCCATAGGAGGCCACTGGAGCGATGAGGCATAGACGTTCGCGTAACTGAGCGTCACATCACGTTTCTACCGACGGGTACAAGCCTGCAGGTTCAGCCATGCCTTCGACTGGCCGAATCCCTTACCCAAGGGTGGCGACTGGGCGAGTTCAAGCCGACGCTTGGAAAGTCGCTCACCGGGGGGTTACAGTCCGGTGCAGCCTGCATGGGTCAGCGGATCACGCATGCCCAACGGGATCGATCCAGCTCTGCCCTTTCAAGCGAAAGCTCGACCCGACACCTTCCATTCACCGCAGAGTCCGGGGGATAAAATGTGCGGAACCGTGGGCCTGTTCCTGGGCTGCCAAGCAGTCACCTTCTGCCCCAAGCGGCTTCGCTCCGAAATGCCGTCGCCAACGGCCGGGGAATTGACTGCCGAACCGTATCGGAGCCCATTCCGTTCATGGTACGAACGGGCCGGCGTACGAAGAGCGCCGCGCCGCATGGTCGACGGTGACGACAGCAGCGTCACATCGTTCTTCCCGGCCACACTGGTGCCCATCGCGCGACACCCGCTCGTGGGCGGCCTGCGGCCGGACCTCTACGAGCAGGTACTCGTCCAGCACCTCTACCGGTATCTGGACTTCACCGCCAAGCTCGAATACCTCGTGGTGAACCGTGCCGCCCTGGGCATCGCGCACGGCTCCGTCGATCTGGATCTTCCCGAGGAGATGCGGCTCGACGCCCTCAAGATCTACTGCGATGAGGCGTACCACACGCTGATGTCCGTGGACCTGCTCCAGCAGATCGTCGCCCGCACCGGGATCGAACCCCAACTGCCGGAGGAGCCCTACTTCCTGCACCGGCTGGCCACGCTGCGCGAGTCCGTGGACGCGCCGCTGCGACCACTGCTCGACCTGCTCTTCGTCATCGTCTCCGAGACGCTGATCTCAGGAAATCTCTCCGCGATACCCCGGGAGGACGACCTCCTCCCCGCCGTACGGGACACCATTCGCGACCACGCGACCGACGAGGGCCGCCACCACACCTACTTCGCGATCTTCCTGCGCCATCTCTGGGGCCAGCTCGACGAGCGCACCCGCCGCTGGGCGGCCCTGCGGGTGCCGCAGCTCATCCATATCTTCCTCGCCCCCGACACTCCGTCGATCCGGGCGGAACTCCGGGGGTACGGGCTGAGCCGGGACGAATCGGAGCAGGTCCTGGCCGAGGTCTTCGGCGGCGACACCGTACGGCAGTACACCCGGTCGTCGGCGCAGCAGACCGTCCGCCACTTCGCCGCACTGGGCATCATGGACGATCCGGAGATCAGGGAAGCCTTCGAGCGCGAGGGGTTCGACACCGACCTCGCCGCCACGGAGGTCCGGGCGGTCTGACGCCCTCCGGCCGCTCATGGGCCGTGCCGCACGCCCCGGCACCGCATGCCCGGCATCACGCGCTACGGCACCGCGCCCCCGGACTCGCACGCCCCCGGCACCGCGTGTCCCGGACTCGCCGGGCCGACCAAGGTGCCCGTGCCCGTACTCCCTCGCTTCCCACAGCCGCAACGGCGGTGGGCCCGCGCTGTCCAAGCCACGGGCCCACGACGTCTGCACCGCACCGCCGAGCCGATCGGCGGGCGGCGCCGATCGCTCACGCTGACGCGGCGGCCGATCACTTCCCCAGCGCGGCGGCCTTGGCCTCACGCTGGGCGAACACGCGCTCGCGCTGGTCCTCCATCTCCTTGAGGACCGTGCGGCGCTGTCGGCTGGAGAGCCGGTCGAGATAGAGGATCCCGTTGAGGTGGTCGGTCTCGTGCTGGAGGCAGCGCGCGAAGTAGCCGGTTCCCTCGATGACCAGGGGATCGCCATTCTTGTCCACGCCATGGACCACCGTACGGGCCCCCCGCGCCAGTTCGTGGCCCGCGCCCGGGACGGAGAGGCAGCCCTCGGCCTGCTCGATGAGACGGCGGTCGTCACCCGAGGGCTCCTCCACCACCGGATTGCAGATGTGGCCCACGTGGCGCACACCGTCCTCGTCGTAGCAGTCGTAGACGAACAGCCGCAGGTTCACATCCACCTGGTTGGCGGCCAGGCCCGCTCCGTCGGCGACGTTCATGGTGAGGAACATGTCGTCGATAAGCGCCGAGAGTTCCGCCGTCCCGAACTCCACGACATCGGCGCACGGCTTGTGCAGGATCTCCTCGCCCACGACCGTGATCCGGCGCACCTGACCATCCAGGGCCCCGGGCGACAGCTCCGGATAGGAGTCGACGGGCTCGCCCTGGACTCGGACCCGCTGGTCGACGGAGGCACGAGCACGGTTTTCTGACATGGGAGTTGAGGCCCCTTTCACGAGCTTCAAGAACGTCACGGGTGTCGGACGTCACGAGGGGGGGAGGGGGGTCAGCCCACAAGTGGCGTATCCCGCCAACGACTTGACACCATATTTGCAAAGCCACACGATGACAAGATGACCGAGGAATCGCAGGGCGGTGTCGGCCACGGGGAGCGACAGGAGCCCGTGGAGCACCCGATACGCACGGCCCTTCTCCTGCTGCTGCGCGACACCGGGACGCTGACGGCCAACGAGGCATCCCGGCAGCTCGGCCGGAGTTCCGGACTGTGCTCCTTCCATCTGCGCCGTCTCGCGCACTCGGGCGCCATCGAGGAGATCCCCCATGAGGGCCGGGCGCGCCCCTGGCGTCTCACCGAGGCCGGGCGCCGGCTGACGGAGGCGGCCGGAGCGCCGGGTCCCGTACCGCGACCGGCGTCGCCCCCGCGCCGCCCCGATCCCTTCGCCTCCCTCAACCGGGGCCTGGAGGACGAGAGTTACCAGCGCTGGCTCGATCTCCGGGCCCAGGCGCCGGCCGCCTGGCGGGACCGGGACGAGGCCTTCAGCTCGATCCTCTATCTCTCGCCGGAGGAACTGGAGGAGGTCTCCGCGCAGATCCGCGCCCTGCTGCGCGCCTACCAGCACCGGGAGTGGCTGCCGGAGCACCGTCCCCCCGGGGCGGCACCCGTCGCGATCATCAGCCGGCTCTTCCCGGTCCTGCCGCCGACGGAGCGAGGCACGCCGGAGCGGCACGACAGCTGACGCCTCCCCGGAACCCGGTTCGGCCCCGGACTCCCGTCGGCCACGGTCGCCGCTCGACAGCGATCGTGGCCGGCGGTGAGCACCGTCGACCGATCTCACTTTGCAAAGCCTTGGCGGTCACTTCGACGGGCCGCGCGCTCCCCCTCCGTCCGCCGCGACCCCGCCCCGGTACGACGGCCCACCGCGCCCTCCCGCACCGAACACCCCCACCGAACTCCGTCGTCACACCCCCCTCACCCCCTCCGAAAGAGAAGGCATGTCTGCGACCGACTCCGATTCCGCTGATTCCGCTGATACCGCCGATACCGCGAAACGCCGCCCACCCCTCACAGCGGCCCTGGCACTCTTCGGAGCCGCTTTCCTCGCCATGCTCGACCTGTCGATCAGCATGGTCGCGCTCCCCGCCATCCGTGACGATCTGCACTCCTCGCTCTCGGGACTGCAGTGGACCGTCGACGCCTACACGCTCTGCTTCGCCGGTCTCCTCCTCACCGGTGGACTGATCTCCGACCGGCTCGGCCACCGAGTGGGCCTGCTGAGCAGCCTCACCTTGTTCACGGTGGGCTCGGTGGTCTGCGCCATCGCTCCCGACACCGGGACCCTGATCGCGGGCCGGGCCGTGCAGGGCGCGGGTGCGGCGATGCTGGTCCCCAGCAGCATGGCGCTGATCGCCACGCTCTACCCGGGCGCCAAGGAGCGGGCGAAGATGCTGGGGCTGTGGAGCGCGCTGTCGGGTGTCGCCATCGCCCTCGGCCCCGTCCTGGGCGGCGTGCTGGTGGATCTCGTCAGCTGGCGGGCCATCTTCGCCATCAACCTGCCGCTGGGCATCGTGGCGTTCCTCTTCGCCGCCTCCTCGATCCCGAAGGTCGCGCGACGGCTGACGGCCAGGCTCGATGTGCCGGGAGTCGTCCTCGGCATCGTCTGGTCCTTCGCGCTCGCCTTCGCCATCATCGAGGGCGCCGTCGAGGGCTGGGGCTCGCCGCTCATCGTCGGCGGATTCGTGCTCGCCGGGGTGTCCCTGATCGCCTTCCTCCTGGTCGAGCGCGGCAAGGAACACGCGATGCTGCCCCTGGGCCTGTTCCGCTCCCGGGGCTTCACCTCCGCCAGCGTCATCGCCTTCGCGCTCGGATTCTCCCTCTCCACCGCCTTCTATCTGCTCTCCCTCCACCTCCAGCAGGTGCTGGGCTACTCGGCGCTGAAGGCCGGGTTCGGCTTCCTCCCGGCGGCCGTCGCCATGGCTCTGACCGCGCCCGTCGGCGGGCGGCTCGCGGGGAAGTACGGGGCGCGACCGGCCACGGTGCTGGGCGTGCTCATCGGCATGGTCGGCCTGTTCTCGATGTCGTTCGTCGGCCCTGACACCCCGTTCCCGATGATCGCCTGGATGCTGCTGCTCATCGGCTGCGGACTGGGCATGGCCCTGCCGCCGAACAACCACGCCGCCCTGAGCGCGGTGCCGCCCGAGCGGGTCGGCAGCGCCTCGGGCACGGTGCAGACGATGATGCAGTTCGGCACGGTCGTCGGCATCGCCGTGCTCGGCGCCATCCAGGCGTCCGTCTTCCGTGGCGACCTGCTGGACCGGCTGACCGGGGACGGCGTCGGCGACGCGCTCGCCCGTACCGCCGTCGACGCGCTCGCCTCGGGCCGTTCCGAGGCCGTTCCGGGGTTCTCCGTGGAGGCGCTGGCGAGCGCCACGGCGGAGGCGTTCGCCGCGGGACTGAGCTGGGCCTGGACGGTGGCGGCGGCGATGGCCCTCGTGGCCGCGGTGGCCGCGCTGCTGATCTCCCCCCGGGCCAGGCCGGCCGCCGAGACCTCGGCGGACGAGCCGAGGTCCGACGTCGGCGTCCTCTGATCGACACGGCCGACACGGCCGACAGGCCCGGACCCGGCCCGCACACCACCAGGAGTGCGGGCC
>NZ_JBHVHF010000062.1:0-31574 GCF_042800315.1 Streptomyces sp. NPDC057638 | reverse complement strand
GGGCCGCTCCGGCCTGGAGGTGTCAGCTTGCCGCGGTGAACGCGGTGGCCCCCTGGTAGAAGGGGAGGGTGTACGCCTGGATGCCCTCGGTGAGGTAGAAGTCGTTCGAGAGGTAGATGACCTGGTTCTTCTGACGGAAGGTCGTCTTGTCCCAGGCCTCCATGTCCTCCACGATCTTCTTGGCGGCGACGACCTTGGCGCCCTCCTCGCCACCGACGGCCGCGTCGCGGTCGAGCACGATCATCCAGTCGGGGTTGAGCTTGGCGATCGTCTCGGGGGCGAGCCCGGAGTTGTCGTGGACGGAGGTGCTCTCCTGGCCCTCGGCGCCGAGCACGTTCTTCAGGCTGAGCGGCTGGGTGAGACGGCTGATCCGGCTGGCGCCGTTGTCGACCTTCCCGGCGCTGGCGACACCGAGGAAGACCTTCTCGCCCTTGGTGGCGGCGACGGCGGCCTGCTCGGCCTTGTCCAGCGCGGCGACGATCTCGGCGGCCTTCTTCTCCTCGGCGAAGATCTTCCCGAGTGCCTCGGTCTGCGTCTTCAGCGCGTTGACATAGCCGCCCTTGGCCTCGTCGGAGGGGGCGACATCCACCGTCTTGGCGATCTTCGACAGCTTGTCGTGGTGGTCGGTGAACCGGTAGCCGCCGATGATCAGGGTCGGCTCGCTGGCGTTGAGGACCTCGAACTTGGGCTCGCGGTGGGTGCCCACGTCCTTGATCGAAGAATCGTTTTTCCAGTCCTCGAAGCCCTCGTTCGGCAGCAGCGCCTTCGGCACCGCGACGGGCTTCACGCCGAACGCCTTCAGCGTGGCGAAGGAGGTGTTGTCGAGCGCGGCGACCCGGGCGGGCTTACGGGGGACTTCGAGGTCACCCTTGGCGGTGGCGACGGTGACGTTGCCCTCGCTCTTGCCCTTGCCCTCGTCCGAGCTCTTGCCGGACTCCCCACAGGCACTGAGCACCATACCCGCGCACAGGGCCGCACTGGTCACGACGAGGGTCTTGCGAAAACGGACGGAACGCACGGCGGATGACTCCCAGGTCTTGCGGGCAGCCGACATCGCATGACGAAGAGGACAAGGCGATGGGGCCGCGAGGAATTCGCTACTTCGCTTAGCCTAACCTAACCCTTGATCGGTTTTCAGCCAGGGGGTGGCCTGACTCCTCTGTGGCCACCTGGGCGCCCGGCGCGCCGGGGAGCGTCCGGCGAGGACATCCGAGTACCGCGCCTCACGAACAGCGGACATCGGGGCAAGGGCAACAGGTAACAGGCAGCCGGACGCGTCCGCCCGGCGGTGCGAGGCGGACCGTGCGGGCCCGGCCCGGCCCGTTCCGGACGGGCGCACAGGTACACAGGTACACAGGTAGGCACGCGGACGGGCGGACGGGCGGACGGGCGGACGGGCGGACGGGCGGACGGGCGGACGGGCGGACGATGTCAGGTGCCCCGGGCCGGCCGCGTCAGCGATAGGCGCCGTTCCTGGTGATCTCGCGGAGCGGCGGCAGCCGGGTGGCGGGCGCCGGTTCATGGACCCGGGCCAGCGCTGTCAGGATCAGCGCGACCGCGACGGCCCCGGGGTCGGGCTGTCCGGCCGCGTGGTCACCGGTGTAACTGGCCCGGCCCCGGCGGGCGGTGAGTACGGCCGTGGCGTGCGCCCCGGTGATGGCCGCCCGGGCGGCGTCGGTCAGGGCCCCGCCGATATCGGCCGGTGAGGTGGTGGCCAGGCAGTGGGCGGCCGGGGCGAGGGCGTCGACCAGGGTGCAGTCCCCGGGCACGGCCCCGCCGATGGTGGTGATGTCGGCGAGGGCCTGTCCCACGGCGGCGGCGAGGGCGGGCACATCGGGGGCGGAGCGGTCGGCGCTGGGCGCGAGCGCGGTGAACAGCATCCCGAAGAGGGGCCCGCTGGAACCGCCGACGTGGTCGCGGAAGGTGTCGGCGAGCGCGGTGGCGCCCGCCAGGGTGAACCGGCGGGCGAGCCGGGCCGCCTCGTACACACCCCCGCAGAAGTTGTCCCCGAAGTCCCCGTCCCCCGTGGCCTGGTCGAGGGCGGTGAGATCGGCGTGGACCGTGGAGCAGATGGCGTGCAGCTCGTCCAGGAAGGCGTGACTGACCTCCGGTGCCGCCACCGCCGCGCCGAGTATCGGGGCCCGGGCGGGGCGGCGCGCGGGCGCCGGGGCGGGCGCCAGGGCCGTGTCACGGGACGCGGCCGCGCCGGGCAGACACAGCGGGGTACGGGTGGGCAGGGTCCACAGCGCGGTCCAGCCGGGTTCCAGCGCGGTCAGGGTGACGCTGAACCCGGCCATGTCGAGCGCGGTCACATAGGAGCCCGCGGCCAGGGCCTGGACCCGTACCCCGCGCGCGGTGAGGTTCTGGTGCACCAGCGCGCTGATCGCCCTCAGCTCCAGTTCGCTGGTGCCGCCCAGACCGGACACCAGGGCGATCACCCCGTCCGCGCGGGGGGCGACGGCGGTGAGCAGTTCGTCCACGACCCGGGTGACGACCCGGTCGACGGAGCCCGAGGCGTCAAGGGTGCGGGCGGCGCGTTCGCCGTGGATACCGACCCCGTAGTCGAGTGCGCCGGGCGCCAGCTGGAACGCGGGGGCCCGGTGCGCGGGCGAGGTGTGGGCGCGGGCGCAGACGGCGAGGCTGCGGGAGGCGGCGGCGACCCGTTCTCCGAGTTCCACGAGACTGTCGAGATCGGCCCCCTGGTCGGCGAGGGCGCCGAGCAGCTTCTCCACCACGAGGGTCGCGCCCGTGCCCCGCCGCCCGGCGGGCGCGTCACTGGTGGCGAGGTCGTCGGCGACCACGACCTGGGCCACCGGGAGACCGCCCGCCACCGCCCGGTCGGCGGCGAGCGAGAAGTTGATCCGGTCTCCGGTGTAGTTCTTCACCACCAGCAGGACCGCGTCCCTGCCGCCGAGGGCGGCGGCGGCCCGCATCGCCGCCTCGATCTGCGTACCACTGGGCGAGGTGAAGACCGCGCCGGGCACCACCGCGTCCAGGCCGCCGCGCCCGAGCAGCCCGGTGTGGAGGGGCTCATGGCCCGCGCCACCGCCGGAGACCAGCGCGACCCGGCGGGTGGGCGCGGGGCGGGTGGCGAGCAGATAGAGCGGTTCGGCGCAGAGTCCGATGTCCGGATAGGCCAGGGCCAGGCCCTGACAGGCGGTCAGGACGGCGGTGCGGTCGGGCAGGAAATGGCTCACTGCGGGCTCCGTACGGTGTTCGGGGCCCACCGGAGGGTGCGGCGAGCCGCCGGGCACGGCGACCTCAGGCGGATGAGGTACCGCTTCGGCACGGATGGGTGGCACGGGTGCGCGGGTCGCGGGCACCGAGGTCCCGCGATCCGGCCGCCCGAGCGTTCGATCATTTTATGGCGATATGCACGGCATTGGCATATGCGGCAGCCGCTCCGGGCCCGGCGGGCGAGCGCGAGCACACCGTCCCGGGCGTCCCGGCGCACCATCGCCGCACGTCGCGCCGGGGCGCTCCGCGATGCCCGGCGGACGGGATCGCACCGCCGGGGAGGGCCGATCGGGTGACATCCCGGACCCGTCACGGCCCTGTCACGCACGCGATCCGAACCGCGCCGCGCCGCGCCGCGCCGACGACTCGACCTCCGTCGACTCCCGGACCGGGGACTCCGGGACCGGGGACTCCCGGGCCGACACCCCCCGGACCAGCGACTCCCAGACCAACGACTCCCGGGCCAACGACTCCCGCACCGGACCCGGAAGGCCGCCACCGGCCGGAGGCGGGCTTCCCCGGCCGGAGCCGGACGCCACCGGGCCGCCCCGCTCCGTACGGCGGGTCCCACACCCCTCCCCCACCCGGCCGCCAACCGCCCGGATGATCGGAACATCGACCTAAGGTGACCGGCATGACCCAGACCCTCCCGGGCCACCGGACCCCGCCACGGCGCCGCCTCGGCTACGGCGCCGCCGCCGTGGTCTTCGCGATCGGTATGGCGGGCACCACCCTGCCGACCCCGCTCTACGGCCTCTACCGTGCGGAACTCGGCTTCTCCGAGCTCACCGTCACCCTGGTCTTCGCCACCTACGCGGTGGGCGTCATCCTGACCCTGCTGCTCCTGGGCAACCACTCCGACCGGGTGGGCCGGCGCCCCGTGCTGCTCTGCGCCCTGCTGTGCGGGGCGGCCAGCGCCGTCTGCTTCCTGCTGGAGGGCGGGCTGCCGATGCTGTACGCCGGCCGGGTGCTCTCCGGGTTCTCGGCCGGTCTGCTGAGCGGGGCGGGCACCGTCACCGTCAGGGAACTGGCCGCTCCCGGACAGCGCTCCCGGGCCGCGTTCGCGGCGACGGCGGCCAATATGGGCGGGCTGGGCTGCGGTCCGCTGCTCGCCGGGTTCCTGGCCGAGTACGCGCCCGCGCCGCTGACGCTCCCCTTCGTGGCCCACCTGGTGCTGCTGGCCCTGGCCTGTGCCGTCGTGCTCGCGCTGCCGGAGACGGTGGAGCGGCCGCGGCTGCGGTCACGTCCCGTACCGCAGGGGCTGTATGTGCCGCCCCAGGTGCGGGCGGTCTTCGCCCCGGCGGGGGTCGCCGCGTTCGCGGGCTTCTCGCTGCTGGGGCTGTTCACCGCCGTGGCGCCGAGCTTTCTCGCCCAGACCCTGGGCGAGCGGAATCTCGCGGTCGGCGGGCTGGTCGTCTTCGCCGTCTTCCTGGCGTCCACGGCCGGACAGGCCCTGACGGGCCGGTTTCCCGGGGGTTCCGCGCTTCCGCTGGGCTGTCTGGTCCTGGTCGCGGGGCTGGTGCTGGTCGGGACGTCGTTGGCCGTGACGTCCCTGCCGCTGCTGGTGATCGGCGGGATCTGCGGCGGCCTGGGGCAGGGGCTGGCGTTCCGCGCGGGGCTGACGGCCGTCGGCGACGCCGCGCCCGCCGCCCACCGGGCCGCGACCGTCTCCTCGTTCTTCGTGGTCGCCTACGCGGGTCTGTCCGTACCGGTGATCGGGGTGGGCGCGCTGGCGGTCACGGTGGGGCTGCGGGACGCGGGGCTGGTCTTCACCGGCTGTGTGACGGTCGTGGCCGCCGCGACCGCGCTGTGGCTGTACCGACGGGGGCGCACACCCCGCGCGGGGAGCGACCGGCCACATACCTGACGTTCAGGCGGTCAGCAGCACCCCGCCGTAGGAGACGGCGGCGATCAGCACCCAGGCGGCGAGCCCCAGGGCGGCGACCCGGGCCCCGGTACGGCTGAGGGAGGGCAGATGGACGGCGCTGCCGAGGGCGAAGAGCGCCATGGCGAGCAGGATCTCCTGTGCGGTGGCGGCGGCCTCCAGCGCGTCCGGGGGCACCACTCCCGTACTGCGCAGCGCGACCATCGCGAGGAACCCGGCGACGAACAGGGGCAGCGGCGGCGGGAGCTTGGTCCCGACCCCCGGGACCGTCCCGCGCCGGGACGCGGCGGCGATACGGCGGCGGGCCGCCAGCGCGAGGAGGGCGACCAGCGGGGCCAGCGTCATGACCCGCAGCAGTTTGACGACGACGGCGTCGGTGAGGGCGGTCCCGCCCGCGGTGCCCGCCGCCGCGACGACCTGGCCCACGTCATGGACGGAGGCGCCGACCCAGCGGCCGAACTCCCCGGCACTCAGCCCGAGCGGGTGGTGCAGCAGCGGCAGCACGACGATCGCGAGGGTGCCGCAGAGGGTGACGAGCGCGATGGCGGGGGCGATGTCCTCCTCGTCGCTGTCGCGTACGGCGGAGACCGCGCCGATGGCCGACGCGCCGCAGATGGCGTAGCCGGTGGCGATCAGCAGCGGCTGGTCGCCGGGGAGTCCGAGACGGCGGCCCAGCCACCACGTCCCGCCCAGGGTGGCGGCGACGACACCGGCCACCATCGCCACGGTGGCCCAGCCGAGCCCCAGCAGATCGACCACACCGACCTTGAGGCCGAGCAGCACGATGCCCACCCGCATCAGCCGCCGGGCGGCGAGCGCCAGCCCGGGACGGTAGCGCCCGGTGATCCGGGGCCGCAGCCCGGGTATGTGCGCCGCGGCGAGCCCGAGCAGCACCGCGACGGTGAGCAGGGGTACGGCGGGCACGGCCCGGTGCACCAGCCAGGCGGTCACGGTGCCCCCGGCCGCGAGGGCGAGCCCCGGGACCGCCGGAGGCAGGGGCCGCCCCCGGCGGGCGACGGCCGGGACGAGGGCGCGCGGAGGTGTCTCACGTCCGAGGAGGGCCATCAGCGGTCGGCCGGAAGGTCGTAGACACGGCGGATGCTGCTGCCGAGGCGGGCGACATCGGCACCGTAGACATGGAAGGAGACCGCGAGTCCCGGCCCGTCGTTGCGTACCTGGTGGATGTCCCCGGGCGGGGCGAACGCCGCCACGGTCCCCTGGGGGTTGACGACGTCCCCGGTGGCCACCAGCCGGGCGGAGCGCCCTTCGGGCACCAGGCGGTAGCGGCGTTCGCTCTCCACTCCCTCGTGGACACCGGTGACGCACCAGGAGACATGGTCATGGACGGAGGTGTGCTGGCCGGGCAGCCAGACGAGCGCGACCAGCGAGAAGCTGCCGTCGCGTTCGGCGTGCAGCACATGCTGGCGGTACCGGTCGGGGTCGCCCTCGCGCTGGGCGGCGGTGAGCAGCCCCGGGTCGCCCAGATAGGGGCCGAGGGTGCGGGCGACGAGCCGGGCCGTGGGCTCGGGTGCGAGACCACGGCGGACGTCGGCGCGTATGGCGTCGATGAGGAGGGCCAGCCGGGGTGCCGACAGGGCCTCGGGGGTGAGGAGACCGGGAACGGCGGAGGTCGTCATGGTGGCAGGGTGCGGTGGCCGGTCCCCCGGGTCCAGCGAGGGTTTGTTGCCCCCACCCCCACGGTTCCTTATGGGTTCGGGAGTCGCTGGAGAGACGCTCGGGAGGCGGTGGGGACGGCGACGGGCGTACGGAGGCGGGGGGCCCGGTTCCGTACGGCGGCGCGCGGCGGGTGGCGGAGCGGCGGTACGCGGTGGCCGGTCCCGTACGGCGGGCGCGGGCGTCCCGTACGGCGGGCGCCGGGTCAGCCGCCCGTACGGTGGGGCGCGCGGGGTCCGTCCGTACGACGGGGGCGGGTCAGCAGCCGACCCGGTTGCCCGCCACGCGGCGCAGCTCGTCCAGGACCAGCCCGGTGGCCGGGATGCGCTGGTGGTCCCGGAGGACATACGCCGAGATCCGCCGGGAGATATGCGGCTGCACCAGTCGGCCGGTGATCTTGGGATGGCAGAGGAACGACAGCACGAGGGCGGGCATCATGGCGATACCGACACCCGCCGCGACCAGGGACTGCACCACCAGGTTGTCATCGGAGGTGAAGGAGATATCCGGGGTGAACCCGGCCTCGGCGCAGGTGTGCAGGAAGTGGGCGCGGCAGCGGGGACAGCCCGCGATCCAGCGTTCACGGGCCAGATCGGCGAGGTGGACCGCGCGGCGGCGGGCGAGCGGATGGCCGGTCGGCAGCAGGACGGTCACCTTGTCCTCCAGCAGGGGTATCTCCTCGACCTCGGGCGGGGTCTCCACGGCGAGGCCGGGATAGCTGAAGGCCAGGGTGATGTCGCACTCGCCCCGGGTGAGCAGCCGCAGGGACTCGGGCGGTTCGCCCTCCCGCAGTTCCAGCCGGACCCCGGGGTGGTCGGCGCCGAGCCGGGCCATGGCCTCGGGTATCAGGGTCGCGGCGGCGCTGGGGAAGGCGCAGAGCCGCACCCGGCCCGAGCGCAGCCGGGTCAGGGCCTCGATCTGCTGCCGCGCCGCGTCGACGGAGTCCAGGATGGTCCCGGAGTGGCGGGCGAGGGCCAGTCCGGCCTCGGTGAGCCGGATGCCCCGGCCGACCCGGACGAACAGCGGGGTGCCGACGTCCCGTTCGAGCGCCTTCATCTGCTGGCTCACCGCGGGCTGGGTGTACCCCAGGGCACGGGCGGCCGCGGAGTACGAACCGGATCTGACGACTTCGTGAAAGGTCCTGATCTGCCGGGAGTCAAACACGCTCGAAATCATAAGCAGGATTTGGGTTACCGAAAGAATCTGTCGGATCGAGGCCAGAAATGGATCACCCGCCGAGGCGCCACCCCGATCAGGATGACCCGACTCACGCCTTATGCCCCTCTTTTCCGTCGAGGTCCTGTCGCGCGTCCTTCCGGTGCGGGTCCTGCATCGCGCGGCCGGATCTCCGTGGACCGGATCTCCGTGGACCGGCGGCGGAGCCCGTACCGCGAGCGGAGCAGAGGTCCGCGGTCTCACTCCAGGGACCGGCCGCGCGCGTCGTACAGACCACTCAGCCGGGGCACCCCCGAGGAGAGGCCGCGGACCACGGCGACCGTGCTGCGGGTCACGAAGACCTGGGTACGGAAGGCGAGGACGACGGTGTCGCCCAGGAGCGCGTCCCGGGGCGAGGCGGGCGCCCGCAACAGCCGGTAGTAGTCGATGGTCCCGGCGGGCGCGGGGTACACGGCCAGCCGCGCGCCCGTACGCGGCACATAGGCGTCGCGGATGACCGCGCGCGGATAGAAGCCGCCACCGCGGACGGCGGGCCTGCCGTCGGCGAGGGTGTGGGCGACCTCGCTGACGTAGACACAGGCCGGGCGCTCCGCCTGGCGGAGGTCCCGCGCGTGCGCGGGTGTGGTGCCGGTCAGCGCGTGACCGGGCTCCGCGTGGGTGGCGCCGTACCGCGCCAGCAGCGGCAGCGTGGCCACCGAGGTGACACTCGGCGCGCTCAGCCTCACCCCGTCGTGGCCGCGTGCCTCCAGAACCTCCCGGGCCCGGACCGCGCGCCCGAGGGTGGCGGTGGGGCGCGGTCGGCCGGACACCGGATCGCACAGCAGACAGGGGAAGGCCGTCACCCCCGCGATCCGCACCCCGGGCAGCCGCTCCACCTGCTGGGCGAAGGAGTCAAGCCGGTCCACCGGAACGCCGCCCTCCTGCCCCGGATGGACATCCTCCGGCGCGCCCTCCACCCGGACCAGGACATCCTGGACGGTGCCGAGCCCGCGCGCGGCCGCCCCGACGGCAGCCGTGTTCGCCAGGTCGAAGACGGTGACGGCCTCGGGCCGCCACCCGAGCATCTCCCCCAGGTCCCGCACCGGGATCTGCACCAGATGCCCCAGATTTCCCGCCGCCGCCCCGGCGGCGCGCAGCGCCCGCGCCTCCGGCGGGTCGATCGCCGCGAAACGGGGGATGTGCCGGGCGACCGCCCGGATCAGTTCGGGGTTGCGGCCGAACTGCTTGGCCACGAACCAGAGGGTGAGACCGCGCCGCTCCGCCTCCGCCGCGAGCAGCCGGGCGTTCTCCTCGACCGCGTCATGGTCCATGACATACGTGTCGGGCGGGATCGCACCCCTGTGGTGCAGCGCGGCGGCGGTCTCCACGAGCGCCGGGTTACGGGCGAGCACGGTGTCGAGGAACATGGTCAGCCCTCCGTACGGCGGTCCAGGCCGGCGAGGGAGCGGCGCAGGATCTCCAGCACCAGATCCGCCCCCGCCCGCATGGGGTTGACCCGGATCGTGGAGTCGGCCAGCTCGGGGCGGTCGTCGAGGGCGGAGCCGGAGAGCCGGTAGAACAGCGGAGCCACCTCGTACCGCGAGCCGGAGCCCACCGGGTGGCGCGCCGCGCCGTGCCGGGCCGCGACGGCGGGCAGTCGCCGTGCGACGGGACGTTCCAGCCGCACCAGCGCGCAGCGGTCCTGCGCGTTGGCGATCCGCGCCTCCGCCACGCCCGGCACCTCACCCGCCGTCAGCCGCTCGGCGACCTCCGTGGTGACCTGGGACTGGAGCGCCCACATCACCGGCACGTGGGTGAGGGCGCGCAGCGCGTCCAGGGCCTGGTGGCCCTGGACCTGGCCACCGCCGGAGTAGGTGTCCCGGTGGATCGGGTCGACCAGGTCTGCGGCGCCGACCACGACGCCGACCCCCTCGGGGCCGTGGAGCTTGAAGAGGGAGAAACAGGAGGCGTCCGCGCCGAGTTCGACCCCGCAGGCCGGGACGCGCAGCGCCGCGTAGTTGTCGTCGACGATCGTCCGCACCCCGGCCGCGCGACAGGCCGCCACCGTCTCGCCGGGGTCATAGGAGTCATTGAGCCGCTGCCGGGTGTGCTGGACATAGGCCCAGGCGAACCGGCCCGAGGCCAGTGCCCGCCCCAGCGCCCGGCGGTCGTTGAAGTCGACCGCCGTGGTCCGCGCGCCCAGGGCGCGCAGGGTGACCCCGGTGGTGCGGTAGACCGGCGCCCGGTGGATGAGCAGCCGCCGGTCCGGGCCCAGGGCCGTGGCGAGGGCGGCCCGGATCGCCCCCGTACCCGCCCCCTGGACGAGTACGGCGGCCCGCGCGCCGAAGAAGTCGGCGAGGACGGCCTCCACCCGGGCCGTGGTCCTGGGCCGCCCCAGACCGGGGGTGACTCCGAGGTCCGCGGTGAAGAGCTGGTCCCCCTCGAAGTGCCGGGCGACGCACTCCAGCAGCCGGAACTGCCGGGCGACCGCGTCGGCCAGCGGAACGACGGGGAGCGGGAAGGTGACCGGGAGCCGGGGACCGCCGTCGGTCATCAGCCCTCCTCCGTGGAGGCGGACGGGACGCCAGGACCCGGCGCGCCCGCCGGACTCCCGGCGGCGCTGCCCCCCGCACACGTACGGGCCGGGGACGGGGTCCGGCCCGACCGGGTCGGCTCCGGTCGGATCGGCTCCGGTCGGTGCCCGTCCGACGCGAGCCCGGATCCGTCCCGCCGGGACCCAGGTGGCGCGGGCCCGGATCCGTCCGGCCGGGATCCGCGCGGCCCGGCCGTGTCCGGCTCGGGTCCGGCGCCGCTCGCCCCAGTCGCCTGGGGCGCCTCGCTCGCTCCGGTCAGGAAGCGGAGCGGATTGCGCCGGGTCATCAGGTCGATCAGTTCGTCGTCCACTCCGGCCGCCCGCGCCCGGGGCAGGAAGGACCGGAACAGATGCCCGTAGCCCGGTCCGTCCGCACCGGTCAGATAGGCGTGGCGGGAGATGTCACAGGAGAGCAGCACCCGGTCGGCGTGCCCGGCGTCGAGCAGGGCCAGCAGCAGGCGCAGCCGGGTGGTGTCGCTCTGGTAGCCGATCTTGCCCACGGTGTCGAAGGAGACATACGCCCCCTCGGCCGCCAGTCGGCGGTGGGTGCCGGGGTCGTCGAGGAGGTCCTGGTGGCCGAGGGCGATCCGGTGCGGCGCGAGACCCCGCGCCATGAGCAGTTCGAGCTGGGCCCGTCCGCCCCGGCCGAGCGTCGCGTGGGTGGCCACGGACAGGCCCGCCGCGACGGCGGCGCGCGCGGCGGCGGCCAGCGTCCGGCGCTCCGGCTCGCTGGGCCGCTCGCCCCCGCTGCCCGCCTCGGCGATGAGTCCGGGCCGGATTCCGGCCGGTCCGATACCGGTGTCGATATCGGACAGCAGCGTCTGAGTGAGCCGCCCGATATCGGCGCCGCCGCCGACCTCGGGCGGGTGGAACCGTTCGTGGTACCACCCGGTGGCGGCCACCACGGCGACGCCCGACGCGGTGGAGATCCGCGCCAGCGCGTCCACGTCGCGCCCCATGCCCCGGCCGGTCTGCTCGATGACGAGCGACAGGCCGGCCGACTCCCGCAGCGCCACGAGTTCACCGGTGATCGCCCCGGCGTGGCGGTGGTCCAGCACCGCCCCCGGGTCCCCGGCACGCCGCAGATCGAGGGCGAGGTGCTCATGGGCGAGGACGGGGCCGACGACGGCGGACGTCGGCAGGGGGCCGGTGACGGTCCGCAGAGTACGCATGGGACACCTTCCCTGGGCCGGCTCAGCCCTTGACCGGGGTGAACAGGTTCAGCCAGTACAGGAGGTTGAGCAGGACACCGCCGACGACCACGGCGGCCGGGGCGGCGGCCATCCGGACGACGACCCGGCCCATCGCCTCGTTGAGCAGGTACAGCCCGCCGACGATGAGGATGCCGAGCCCACCGCCCATGGTGGACGCGGCCATCAGGGAGCCGAACAGGATGGCCAGACCGAGGGTGTCGGTGATGGCCCCGCGCAGCTGCTCCGAGCAGTCGCGCACCGACGGCAGCCCGCCCAGCAGCCGCCCGATCCTGGCGAGGGCCAGCACCTCGGCGGCGAGGACCAGCGCGCCGCACAGGGCGGCGAGCCAGGGGTTCGGCAGCAGATAGCCGACGGGATAGACGAAGGTGAGACCCGCTATGCCGTACGCGCCGGAGGCCAGCGCGGTCGTCGCGATCAGCGGCAGGAATCCGAAGGCGCGGTAGAGGTCGACCTGGGCGGCCTCCCCGTACTCGCCCTGGGCTATGAGGAAGCTCGTGGCCTCCCCGCCACCGAAGGCACGCGTCTGGGCCAGCAGGCACACCCCCGCGCCCAGCAGCATCAAGAGCGGCAGCCGCGCGCGGAGCCGGGTCGCGCTGGTGGCGAAGAGCGATGCCATCGGGTCCCCGCCCCCCGCCGCGACGACGGCCGGACCCGGCGCCCGGCGCCCGAGCTCTTCGGCGGCCGGATCCCCCTGACGCCGTGCGCTGGGCTTCCCGGCGGCCGTGCGCGACCCGGGCCTACCGGGGTTCGCCTTCGCGGGGTTCCCGTCCCCGAGGTTCGCCTTCCCAGGATTCGCCTTCCCGAGGTTCTCGTCCCTGAGGTTCGCCTTCCCGAGGTTCGCCGTCGCGGAGCCCTCAGCCCCGGAGCCGTCGGCCCCTGGGCTCGCGTCGGCCGGACTCCCACCGGCCGTACCGGCGCCTCGGACGGTCTCGTCTCCCTGGTTGCCCGCGACACCCGGGCCTACCGGGATCTCCCGCACCTCCTGGGCGGCCCGCACACCCGCGGCTGCCCGCACACCCACAGCTGCCCGTTCCGCCCGGTCGGCGCGGCGCCGCCCCATATCCCTGGCCGCGGCGAAGCCGATGAGCGCCAGCACACCCACCGCCATGGCGATGGCCCCCGGGAACACCTCGGGCCACAGCTTCATCGTCGCGAGCACCAGGGCCAGTTGCACGACGGCGGCGAGGGCACCGCGCGCCCTGCCGAACTGCCGGGTGATCGCGAGCGCGGGGAAGAGCGTGAACAGGAACAGGATCGGGGTCGCCATCTCCCGCAGGGCGGCGAGGAAGTCGACCGGCAGCCGGCCCGCCACGGTGGTGGCGCCGTCCAGCCCGAAGACGACGACCGCGCCCCACGCCGCGCCGAGCAGGGGCGCCAGCCACCGCTTCGGCGCCAGCAGTCCCAGGACATCGGTGGGCAGGAACAGCAGCCAGGGATTGAGTACCCCGGTGGAGAGCGCCATCGGGGCGCCGAGGCCGAAGATGAACCCGGCGGAGAGCCCGAACGACACCGCCGTGGTGGCGCCCCGGGTGCTCCTGCCCTGGATGAAGTCGAGCAGGAACGGGCGCACCCCGTCATTGAAGACGGCCAGCGCCAGATGGGCGATGAGGGCCGTGAGCGCGCACACGGCGATGACGGTCAGTTGCTGGGACAGGGAGAAGCTCAGGTCGGCACCGCCCACGGCGGGGTTCCCGCTCAACGATGGCCCCCTCGCGTCGTACCGTCCGGGTCAGGTGGTGTGCGCGGCGATGGCGCGGACGATCACCGGGGCCGCGGCCCCGATCTGGTCCAGGCTGAATCCGAAGATCCTTCTGCCGCCGGTCAGCAGGGCGGCGACCTCGTCCCCGGTGGGGATGGAACGGCCGAAGGTATGGCAGACGTCCGTGCCCATCAGTCCGACGAGGACGCCCAGCGAGGCACCGGCACCGGTGTGGCAGGTGCCGAGGAAGTAGTCGGCCCGGCCCGCGCGCAGCAGCGCGGCGGCCTCCATGTCGTTGCAGACGGTCACCGTGATGCCGTCCAGCGCCAGTGTGTCGATGGTCCGGGCCACCTCGGCCTTGCCCAGGCCGCCCGTGAGGATGGTGGTCATGGTGGGTCCTCGTCTCTCCCGCGCCACTCACGGGGTTCTCCCGTGAGCGATGGTCGCTCCCCTGGCTCCTCCGGTCCCGGGCGCCCCTTCGGCCCGCCGTCCGCCCTCCGTACGTCAGGGACCGTTCCGGTCGGCGAGGGGCGGGCCAGGGCGGCCAGATGCAGGGCCAGAAAGGCGATCTCGGTCGTGGGGAAGGCGGCTCCCAGCCCGTCCCGGGCCCGTGCGGCCAGCTCACGGGCCGCGTGGACGGCCTCGGGGTGCTCCGCCAGTTCCGCCGCCAGATGGGCGTCGGCGGGTGAGCCATCGAGGGTCTCGCCCTTCACCAGCCGGGTGAGGGCCATCATCAGATGGCTGGTCAGTATGCCCGCGGTGTCCTCCGTGACGGTCCGGCCACCGGCCGCCAGCCGCTCCAGTTCCGCCGTGACGAAGTCGGCGACATCGGCCCGGACCCGAGCGCTGTCACGGAAGACCCGGATCCGCAGCGCGAGCCCCTCGTCCATCGCCTCTCCTCGCGATCGTCCGCGTCGCTTCCCCGGGCCCGTCACCACGGGGCTCGGCCGTTCCCCGGAGGGCTCGTCAGGCTTGGTGAACCCGTCACGATCTCGACGGTAGCCAGTGGCCGGGGTTCTGACCAGACCGCCCCAAGGCGGGGGGTTTCACGTGAAACGGTCGCCCTTCCCGTTCCCGGAGCTCCCGGTCATGTCCGTGCCGGAGCGTCGCGCATCCGCAGACGGGCGGGCGTCCCCAAGTGCCGCCCCTGCGGCCCCGATACGGGTCAGTCCGCTGTCCTCAGCTCCCAGACCTCACGACAGCGCACCTGGTAGTAGCCCTCCCCCGGCCAGACAAAGGGGACGGAGCCGTCGCCCTTGCCCCGGGCGAGGACGGCACCCTCGTGGAGATCGCCGTCCAGTGCCTGGAGCAGAAAGGGACCACGCCCCTGATGGCGCAGGACGCCAGGAGCTCGCGGGCCGGTGTAGTGGAAGAAGGTGTATCCGAACCCCTCGGCGGAACCATCGACCGTGGGCACGGTGGCGAGTTCCTCCGAGCGGGCCCACCAGTCGCCGGGCACATGATCGGGGAAGGTAACGGAGAACCGGATCACCCGCTTGTTCCCGGCACGCACCATCGGGAGCGCGGCCCGTACGGGCTGGGAGCCGCCGCCGAGGGTGTAGGTCCTCGCGTCACGGCCCTTGCGCGGCGGTGCGAAGGAGACGGTGACGCGCGACGGGCGGTCGGTGCGGAAGAGGAGGACCGCGGGTTCGCCGATGACGGGGATGGTGATGGTGGGCGTCTTCACCCAGCGGGGATCGCTCCCGATCTCACGTTCATGGAGCTGGAGTTCCCGGGCGGGCGCCACCGGGGCGGCCCGTCCGGACCCGGCCCCGGTGCCACGGCCGGACCCACGGGGCGGCGTGGCGCGGGGCGCCGGACCCCCGCGAACGCCCGTCCGTACCGGGGGCGGGGGAGGTGGGCCCATCGGGGCCCGGCCGTCCGACAACCGTGCGGCGTCGGCGGCGCAGACGGCGATATGCCGGGCCGCTCCCTCGTCGGGCGCCCAGAACACACGTGTCGTAGACACCCCGTGCCGTGGGTCGAAGAAGCAGAGCGGCGGCCGTTCGACGACCTCGTCCCCGGCGAGCCTCGCGTCGAGTCGGGCCAGCGCGGATCTCCCCTCGTCCACCGCGCGCAGGGCCCCGAAGACCGCCTCCCGGCCGCCCTCCGCGCCGGCGAGGGCGCGCTTGGCCTCCTCATACGCGTCCAGGGCCCGGCCCAGATCGTCCCGCATCGCGTCCGTGGCTCCCGGCTGGCCCGGGGCGAACGCGTGCTCGTCCAGCGCGATACCCAGCGCCGTGATCGCGGCTTCCGCCTCGGTGTGCCCGGCGCCCGGCGTCGGCGCCGCACGTCTGAAGAGACGGCCGATCCTCCCCTGCCACATGGCCCCATCCTCCCCCACCATCATTTCCCGGCCGTACCGACCAGCAGCACCAGCACGACCATGGCGACGCCCAGCACCACCAGGATGAGTCCCGCCACCACACAGCCCAGGACCGAGAGCGCGGAGGTCCGCTGGGCTGAGACACCGTCGGCGGATGGCGCGGTGCTGTCGGACGCGTCGGAGGGGAGGGAGTCCAGAGGCATGCCCTGGACGCTATCCCCGGCGACCGGCGCCAGACCCCGTAGAGCTACTCAGCCGGACCGTACGTCGTACTCATCTCCCGCCACCCACCGAGGCCCCGTACAACGGGACCGGCGGCGGGCGCGCGGCGTAGCCGCGGCCTGACCCGGCACTCCGCCCGCCCCGTGGTGTTCGCGGGCAGGGCCGGTCGGACGGGATCAGACCCGCGCTATCAGCGCGTAGCGCTCATCGGCGACGGGTCCGCCCCACAACACCGGCTCGTGGCTGAGGTGTTCGACCCGCAGCTCCCGCACCAGGGGGCGGACGGCTCCGCTCAGCTCCTCCGCCGTCACACCGCCTCTCCAGGGCAGAGCCTCCGCACCCGCCACATACGGCGTGGACTGGCCTGCCTGCCGCCAGCGCCCCTCGACCAGCACCAGCGTCCCGCCGGGACGGAGTCGCGCGACCCAGCCGCGCAGCGCGGCGACGGGATCGGGCAGGGTCCACACCAGATGTCGGCACAGGACGGCGTCGAAGGTCTCGCCGCCCAGGGGCGGAGCAGCCGCGTCCGCCACCAGGAAGCGCCCTTCATGACCGGCCAGGGTCAGCTTCTCCCGGGCGCGGCCGACCATCCTGGGAGCGAGGTCCACCCCGGTGACCCGGTGTCCCTCCTCGGCCAGCAGCAGCGCGAGCGAGCCCGTGCCGCACCCCACGTCCAGGACGTCGGACCCCGCCGGGACGGGCCGTATCCAGGAGTTGAGAAGGGCCGACCATGCCGCGCGGGTGGCGGCATGGCGCAGCCCGTGATCGGGCTCGTCGTCGAAGTCGGTGGCGGCGGCGTCCCAGTAGGCCGTGAGGGAGACAGTGTCGGTCATGGTGTGAAGCATCGCGGCGACCACTGACAACCGCGCCCCGATGGTGGCCGCCCGTGCCTGGTTCCTGGAGGTCAGTGGCTGACGGAGACGATCCGGCACACGGCTTCGGCCAGCCGTGGGTCGCCGTCGGAGCGCGGGCCGGGGCGAGCACGGTGGGGCGAGACGTCCGTAGCGGTCACCGAGCAGACGCCTGGTCAGCACCCGCCCGCACCCGCCAGGCTCGGCGCCGGACCCGGAGTCACGCCCCGGGGGCCAGCGGCCCCGAGGCTCAGAGGCCCGGAGGCGATCCCGGTCAGCCCGTGGCGCGGAAGACGAGGAGATAGCGCCAGAACAGCAGTCGGCGCACCTCGCACCCGGGCAGCAGTGTCGCCGCCTCCCTGCGGATATCCGCCAGTGCCAGGGTCGGCCGTGCCACGGGTGCCCTGACCGGGGCCCGGTCGGACCTCCGCGCGGGACGGACCCCGTCCGCCGCCGCGACGGCGAGCCGGGCGACGGCGTTGGCGGGTACGGCGGTCGCGCTCCACGCCCAGTCGACGGCGGTCCTCTCCGGGTAGCACCCCAGGATCGCCAGGACTCCCCCGGGCGCGAGCGCGTCCCGGAGCGCGGCGACCGTACCGAAGGGCATGTGGTGGATGCTGGCCAGACAGGAGATGAAGTCGTAGTGCCCCCGGGGCAGCTCCGTCCCCGTGATATCGGCCCGCCGGAAGCGCAGGTTCCGCCCGCCTCCCGACCGCTCCGACCGCGCCTGGGCCTCCGCGATCACCTCCGGGGACGGGTCGATCGCGTCGACCTCGACGCCGAGCGCCGCCAGGCGCCGGGCGAAGCGACCGGTGCCGCAGCCCACGTCCAGGGCGACGGCGCACCCCGGCGGCACCTGGCGGATCAGTAAGCGGTGATAGTGGTCATTGTGATCGAAGGGCATGGCCCTGACCCTGTCACAGCACACCTACGCGTCACAGCACTTACGCCTCAGTGATCACATCAGTCACGGAGATGACGGGGCCACGGGAGCCGGAGAGCGGTACCAGTCCCGGCCGGGTCCCACCTCGGAGTCATACCCGGCCCCGGGTGTCGCCCCTCCGCGCCCGAACCAGGTCCGCGCCCGAGCGGGACCGCTCCCCGCTACGGGACTCGGGCGAGGTCGCGCCGCTGACGCACCTCGCCGCCGCAGATCGCGTACCCGAACCGCTCGTTGATGGCGAGCATCGCCGCGTTCCCGGAGTCGTTGCTGGTGAACGACTCGGTCATGCCCCGGGCACGGGCCAGGCGCAGGGCGGCGGCCTTGGCCAGGGTGGCGTAACCACGGCCCCGGCGCTCGGGCACGGTGGCGGTGACGGCGCACAGACAGCGGCGGTCGCGGTCCGACTCGACGAAGGCGAGGGAGACGATCCGCCCGTCCACGACGACGAGGGTGGAGAGTTCACGGTCGAAGAGCGGATCGCCCCAGGTGTGCTCCAGCCACTCCTCGTACTCGGCGTAGCCCTCCTCCACATCGGCCGGGTCGATGGTGGTGGCTTCGATGTCCGCCCGGTGGACCGGCCGGGGATCGTTCTCGTACTCGGCGACGACGCGCACGGCGACGCCCGGTGGCGGCGCGGACGGCCGCGGGAGCGCGACCCGCGCCAGGTCGAGCCGCTGGATGTGGGAGATGTCCAGCGAGCGGTAGCCATGGCGCCGGGCGAAGGCCCGTGCGGCGGGCTCGTCCCCGGCCCATCCGGAGACCTCCCAGGCGCCGACGGCCGCGAGATGCGCCTCGGCCGCGCGCAGCAGCGCGGCTCCGACGCCCCGGCCGCGCCGGGCGGGGTCCACCCGGACGCTCAGTTCGGCCCGCCCAGGCTCGCGGGAGTCGGGGAGGAGAGCGGCGTCGGCGACTCCGGCGATCTCCCCGTCCAGCTCGGCCACGAGACGCTGGTGCCGCTCGGCGGGGTCGGCGGTACGCAGGGTATGGAGTACGGAGTCGGGGGTGGTCAGTGCGTACGGGAGGGCCGCGCGCAGGATGTCGGAGACCCGGGCGGCTTCCTCCGGGCGGAAGGGACGGACGATCACGGTCATGACCGGAAGGTTATGAGCCGGTTTCTCGTTTCACCTCTGATTTACCACCGCGCCGACCCTGGCCCGCCTCCCTCCGCTCGCGCCCCGGGCGGCCGGGGCCAACGCCATGGCCCGGCAGCGGCCACACCCTCCGCCCAGGACATGACCGGCACGTCGCCCGGCTGGTACATGCGTCCAGGCCGCGTCCGTCACCTCCCCCGCCCGGAACGCGCGTCCACCTCAGTCGAGAACGGCGGTGGCCTCGACCTCGACGAGATGGTCGGGCACGGCCAGCGCGGCGACTCCGAGCAGGGTGGCGGGCGCCACGGGCGTGACACCGAGTGCGCGGGCCGCGCGGGAGATCCCCTCCAGGAGCAGCGGCATCTTGTCGGCACTCCAGTCGACGACATGGACGTTGAGCTTCACGACGTCGCCGAAGGAGGCGCCGACCCCGGCCAGGGCCGTGGCGACGTTGAGGTAGCACCGCTCCACCTGTGCGGCGAGGTCTCCGGCACCGACCGGAGTGCCGTCGGCGTCGAGGGCGACCTGTCCGGCGACATGGATCAGCCGGGGTCCGGTGGCGACCGACACCTGGTGGTAGACGTCGACCGTCGGCAGACCGTGGGGGTTCACCAGGGTGATGGCCATGTTTCTGTCTCCTTGCCAGGGCACGGGACCCCCGCTTCGGCCGAACCGGACGCGACGAAACCGGATCGCGTCGGACCGGACCGAAGCGGGACACCCCCGTGGTTACTTGTGATGACTCAGGAACCGTAGGAGAGCCGTGGCTGAGGCGGAAGAACGCACTTTTCGGTGACCGGGGCACCTCCTGGTGACCCAGCAGGTCAGGGCGTCGAAGGTCCTCAACTCTCCGCCGACGGCGGTCGGCGGTCGGCGGAGAGCCGGAGGGCGTACCCCCGTTCGCGGGCACCGGAGCCACCGAAGCCCGGCAGGGCCGGAGGAACCACATCGGCGCGCTCCCGCGTACCGAAGGGACCACCGCGTGCCGGAGGGACCACCGGAGCTCCCGGGTGCCGAACAGGGCAGCGGCACACCCCCGCGCGATCACTCGGCCGCACCGGGCAGCGGCACCCGCTCAGCCCCACCCGCCAGCGGCACCCGTGCGACCCGCTCAGCCGCCGACGTACCGTGCCAGATGGTCGCCGGTGAGGGTGGAGCGGGCGGCGACCAGTTCGGCGGGGGTTCCCTCGAAGACGATCCGTCCGCCGTCGTGGCCCGCGCCGGGACCGAGGTCGATGATCCAGTCGGCGTGCGCCATGACCGCCTGGTGGTGCTCGACCACGATGACCGACTTGCCGGAGTCGACCAGCCGGTCGAGCAGGCCGAGCAACTGCTCGACATCGGCGAGGTGCAGCCCGGTGGTCGGCTCGTCCAGTACGTAGACACCGCCCTGGTCGGCCATGTGCGTGGCCAGCTTGAGCCGCTGTCGCTCACCGCCGGAGAGCGTGGTGAGCGGCTGTCCGAGGCTGAGGTAACCGAGTCCGACGTCCACGAGGCGGGTGAGGATCCGGTGCGCGGCCGGGGTCCGTGCCTCGCCGTCGCCGAAGAACTCCTCGGCCTCGGTCACGGACATCGCGAGGACCTCGCTGATGTCACGGCCACCGAGGTGGTACTCCAGCACCGCCGCCTGGAACCGTCTGCCCTCGCACTCCTCGCAGGGGGCGCTCACCCCGGCCACCATGGCGAGATCGGTGTAGATGACCCCGGCGCCCCCGCAGGTGGGGCAGGCGCCTTCGGAGTTGGCGCTGAACAGGGCCGGCTTGACGCCGTTGGCCTTGGCGAACGCCTTGCGGATCGGGTCGAGCAGCCCGGTGTACGTCGCGGGGTTGCTGCGGCGCGAGCCACGGATCGGGCTCTGGTCGACGGAGACCACCCCCGCCCCCGGGGGCACCGAACCGTGGACGAGGGAGCTCTTGCCGGAGCCCGCGACACCCGTGACGACGGTGAGCACCCCGAGCGGGATGTCGACGTCGACGCCGTCGAGGTTGTGCGCGCTCGCCCCACGGATCTCCAGCGCTCCGGTCGGCGTGCGGACGCCCTCCTTCAGCGCGGCCCGGTCGTCGAGGTGACGGCCGGTGCGGGTGCCGCTGGCCCGCAGCCCCTCCAGGGTGCCCTCGAAGCAGACGGCGCCGCCCTCCGTACCGGCGCCGGGACCGAGGTCGACCACATGGTCGGCGATGGCGATCGTCTCCGGCTTGTGCTCCACCACGAGGACGGTGTTGCCCTTGTCCCGCAGCCGCAGCAGCAGGTCGTTCATCCGCTGGATGTCATGCGGATGGAGTCCGGCGGTGGGCTCGTCGAAGACGTAGGTGACGTCGGTGAGCGAGGAGCCGAGGTGGCGGATCATCTTGACCCGCTGGCCCTCACCGCCGGACAGGGTGCCCGACGGCCGGTCGAGCGAGAGATAGCCGAGCCCGATCTCGACGAAGGAGTCGAGGGTGTGCCCCAGCGTCGCCAGCAGCGGCGCGGCCGACGGCTCGTCCAGCTCACGCACCCAGACGGCCAGGTCGCTGATCTGCATGGCGCACGCGTCGGCGATGCTGACGCCCGCGATCCTCGATGCCCGCGCCGCCTCGCTGAGCCGGGTGCCGTCGCACTCGGGGCAGGTGGTGAAGGTGACGGCCCGGTCCACGAACGCCCGGATGTGCGGCTGCATCGACTCCTTGTCCTTGGACAGGAACGACTTCTGGATCTTGGGGATCAGCCCCTCGTAGGTGAGGTTCACCCCCTCGACCTTGACCTTGGTCGGCTCCCGGTGGAGGAAGTCCCGCATCTCCTTCTTGGTGAACCGCCGGATCGGCTTGTGCGGGTCGAGGAAGCCCGACTCGGCGTAGAGCCGTACGGTCCAGAAGCTGTCCGACTTCCAGCCGGGGATGGTGAACGCGCCCTCGGCGATCGACTTGGTGTCGTCGTAGAGCTGGCTGAGGTCGATGTCGGAGACCGTGCCCCGGCCCTCACAGCGCGGGCACATACCGCCGGTGCGGCTGAACGTCTGCTTCACGGCCTTCCTGGCCCCGCGCTCCACGGTGATCGCGCCGCTCGCCCGGACCGAAGGGACGTTGAAGGCGTAGGCGCTGGGCGGACCCGCGTGCGGCGTGCCGAGCCTGCTGAAGAGGATCCGCAGCATCGCGTTGGCGTCGGTGACCGTGCCGACGGTGGAGCGGGGGTCGCCGCCGAGCCGCTGCTGGCCGACGGTGATCACGGTCGTCAGTCCGTCCAGCACATCGACCTCGGGCCGGGCGAGCGTCGGCATGAACCCCTGGAGGAAGGCGCTGTACGTCTCGTTGATCAGCCGCTGCGACTCCGCCGCGATCGTGTCGAAGACCAGCGAGCTCTTGCCCGAGCCGGAGACTCCGGTGAAGACCGTCAGCCGCCGCTTGGGGATCTCGACGCTGACGTCCTTGAGGTTGTTCTCACGGGCGCCGTGCACACGGATCAGCGCATGGCTGTCGGCGAGGTGCGGAGCCTGGGCGTCCGGCTTCTGGGCCTTGCTCATCGTGTCTCCATCTGTCGCGGGTGGGGTCGCCCGTGCGGTCGGTTCCCACCGATGTCACCGGTGCGGCCCCGTGGCCCTGGTCCAGCCGTACGTCGGTCTCCCCGTGGTTCAGCGGTCCGGCCGCGCGGGGTCCGGCCGTCTCCGCCCACGGCCACGCGGCGGGCCGGGCGCTCGGCGGGTCGCGCGCCGGGGGGTGTCGCCCCTCCTCCGGCGACCGACAAGTATCGCAAGTCAGTTCTTACCCGCCAAATCAGGACGAAGATCAAATTCCGCCCGTCAGTCGCCGCAGGGGCCGCGCGGGGCCCTGGACCCGTTCCCTCCGGCCCGGGTCCGACCGCTCACCTCACCCTAGGAGCCCGCCTCCGACCAGCGCTTCTCCATTCCTGACCGGTCCGCGCGGCGGAAGCGACGACCGACGCCGTCCCCTTGATGGCCGGCGGTACGGACCCCTTGATGGATAGCCGTACGGAGGGGACGCTGGCCCTTACCGCGCACACCAGCACCGCCCAGACGCCCGCGTCCCGACCCGCACCACCCGCACGAGCGAGGAACCGGCTCCCCCCTCTCCGTACCGCCTTCCGCACCACTGTCCGCACCGCGTGACGAAAGGTGATCGCGCCGATGAACACCCCCTCGTCGAGCCCGCCCCCGGTGCTGCTGCTCTCCCTGGGCGGCACGATCGCGATGACCCGCCCCGCCTCCGGCGCGGACGGGGTGGCTCCACGGCTCACCGGTGCCGATCTCCTCGCGGCGGTTCCGGAGACCGCGCGGCACGCCACCCTGACGGCGGAGGACGTCTCCCGGCTCCCCGGAGCCTCGCTCACCGTGGAACTGGTCGCCCAGGTCGCGGACCGCCTGCGCCGCGCGGAGGCCGGCGGAATGGCGGGGGTGGTGATCACCCAGGGCACCGACAGCCTGGAGGAGACCGCCTGGCTGCTGGATCTCCTCTATGACGGGCCGCTGCCCGTGGTCCTGACCGGCGCGATGCGGGACCCCTCCCGGCCGGGTGCGGACGGGCCCGCCCATCTCCTCGCCGCCGTGCGCACGGCGGCCTCACCGCTGGTACGGGGGCTCGGCCCGGTGGTCGTCCTCGCCGACGAGATCCACGCCGCCCGCCGGGTGCGCAAGGTCCACACCACCGGCGTCGCCGCGTTCGCCTCCCCGGGCACCGGCCCGATCGGCTGGCTCAGCGAGGGAACACCCCGCCTCCACACCACCCCCGAGCGCACTCCCGCCGTGCCGCGCCCGTCGGACTTCACCGTCCGGGTCGAGATCGTCACCACCACCCTCGGCGGCTCCACCGCGCTCCTCGACGGAGTGCGCGAGCGGCTGGACGGGGTGGTGATCGCCGCGTTCGGCGGCGGTCATGTCCCCGCCGACTGGGTGGGACCGCTGGCGGAGCTGGCCACGCGGATCCCCGTCGTCCTGGCCTCCCGCACCGGCGCGGGCGCCGTCCTCACCCACACCTACGCCTATCCCGGCGGGGAGCGTGAGCTGCTGGCCCGCGGACTGGTCCCGGCGGGCACCCTCGACCCGCTCAAGGCACGGCTGCTGCTGCTCGCCCTGCTGGCGGGCGGCGGCGACCGGGCGGCGGTGCGCGGTGCCTTCGCCCACTACCAGTGACCCGGGGGCGGGCCACCCGGCCGCCGCGTCGCCGTCTCCGCTTCAGGCCGCGTCCCCCTCTCCCTCCCCGGCCTCTCTCGCGCTGACCCCACTCCGCCCGAGGGCGGAGCCGACATCCGAACGGAGCACTATGTCAGCCACACGTACGCGACGCACGATCGCCGGAGCGGCCCTCGCCGCCCTCGTCTGCGTCGGGGCCGTCGGTGTCCCGGCCTCCCCCGCCCACGCGGCATCGGTCCGTTACGACTGCGCCGAGGTCATTCCGGGAGCGCAGGGAAGCGCTGTCGGCATCGCCTGTCAGACCGTCGGCGACGCACCGCCGTCCGGGCCCACCGGTCCGGTCTTCCTGGAGAACATGAGCGGTCCGGGCTACCTCTGCGCGAGCGGAACCGCCATCCCCGGCGGGGCGGGAGCGCAGGTGTACGCCGAGGGCTGTGTCACGCTCTGGCCCTGACGGCGCCGGGGCCGGTCCCGGCGGCCTCGCACCGCCGGGACCGACCCCCTGGGTCACTGACGCGAAGTCAGGTCCGCGGGCCCTGCTGGTCCCACAGCGCCTTCACGCTCGGACCGAAGTGCGAGCTGCGGTTCCAGCCGCCGGTGACCAGGGTGCTCACCACTCCGTTGACGAACCCCAGCTGCTGGGCCTCGGAGTAGTTCCGCAGCCAGGGGCCGCCACCGCCACGGAAGGCGCACTGGATCTCCACCCGGTTGTCCGGGGCGCCGACCGGCGCGGCGGTCTTCTTGCAGGAGCGCTGGAGCTGGGCGCTGTCGTGGTCGAGCGAGTAGCCGAAGGCCGTCACCGTCTGCCGGTGGTCGTAGTTGACGCTGAGCCCGTTGCCCCCGGTGACGTCGATCAGCTTCTTTCCGCCCAGGGGGTGGGTGGTGACCATCGCGACGTCCGACTGGAGGTCGCTGTTGTTCACCCAGTTGGTGAGGGCGCGGAGTTCCTTGGCCTGGAAGGTGCCGAGCGGCCGCTGGCCGGAGCGGTAGTCGGGGATGTAGATCCAGTTGCGCGCGTAACGGCCCGGTGTGCCGTTCGTACCGCCCTCGTTGACGCAGTGCCCGGCCGTGATGACCATCTGCCGGGACGGGCTGGCGAGCGCCGAAGCCGAGCAGAAGTAGTCCCGTCCGTCGGCCGGGTGGGTGTAGAAGACCATGCCGACGCCACGGCTGGTGAGCTGCACTCCGTTCTCGCCGTCGGCGCGCGGCGCCATGGGCGGTACGGAGACGGGCTTCCCCGTGGGCCCGGACCGGTCGGGCCCCTCCGGGGCGGCGGTGGCGCGTAGCGGGAGGTCGGCGGGGATGGCCTTCGCCATCCGCTCCTGTGTCCAGTACCGGGCCAGTGCCGCCATGCTCTCCGGGGAGTCGACGGGCGTACCGTCGGCGAGGCGCGCGGTCGTGGTGGTGCTGGCGGTGATGCCGAGCCCCTCCCGCGGCGCGTCCACGGCCTGGGCCGGGGCGGTGGAGCCGATCACCAGGGCGAGCAGAGTGGCCGCTGCGGGAAGCAGGGCACGTCGAGAACGGCGCACGGGGCAGTCCCTTTCCTACCGGGGGTCATGGAGGTGTGCGGTGCCGTCGAACGGATCAGCCAGGACGCCTGACGCAACAGGCTGATCACTTGTGTTGCTTGACGAGGGGGAATCTAGCGAATTCCAACGAGACCAAACAGAGTCGAAACTCGCCAGGGGCAGGCTCGGTGGGGCGGACGACATGACGTGAATGGTGCGCCCGCCCCGCCCGCCCCCGGTGGTCAGCCGCCCGGCCCCGCCCCGGTGATCAGCCGCTCGGCTGGTCAGCGCAGTTCCCTCGCCAGCCGGGCAATCGCGGAGGGATTGCGCGGGCTCTCCACGAGATCGACGTAGTCCAGGACGACGAAGCGCTTGTTCCTGATCGCGGAGACCTTGGCGAGGGGGGCGTACGACAGCAGGAACCGCTTCTTCTCCTCGGCGCTGATGTCCCCGTAGTTGTTGATCACGATCACCTCGGGATCACGCTCCACGACGGTCTCCCACCCGACCGTGGTCCAGCTGTCCTTGAGGTCCTTCAGTACGTGGTCGCCGCCCGCCCGCGTGATGATGTCGTGCGGTCCGGCGTAGGCGCCGGAGGTGAACGGCTTGTCCCGGCCGTCGTCGTAGAGGAAGACCCGGGGGCGGTCGGCTCCCCGGGGAGCCGCGGCCTGGGCCGCGGCCACCTGCTCGCGGAAGGACGCCACCAGGGTCTCGGCGCGCTTCTCGACGTCGAAGACCTTCCCCAGGTTGATCAGATCGGTGTAGAGCGCCTCCAGTGGTGGCATGACCCCGCGGGTCTTGGCGGAACGCCCGTTACGGCAGGACTCGGTGAGGAGATAGGAGTCGACACCGAGCGTGCGCAGCTTGGCGGGGGTGAAGCCCTCGCTCTCGTTGAAGCCGTAGTTCCAGCCCGCGAAGACCAGGTCCGCGCGGGCGTCGAGCACCAGCTCGGTGTTGATCCGCTTCTTGGAGAGCCAGGTGGTGCGTTCGTAGGCGGACTTCCAGGGGACCTGGTGGACCGAGCCCTTGTTGTCCGGCATCACATAGCCCGCCATCCGGCCCTCGAGACCGAGCGCGAACATGATCTCGGTGATGCCCACGTCATTGGTGACGACCCGTTCCGGGGCCTTGGTGAAGGTGCGGCGCTCACCGCAGTTCTCGACGGTCACCGGGTAGTGCCGGTCCGCGTCTTCGGCCGCTGTGTCCTCGGTGGCCTTGGCGGTCTTCGCGGTGTCGACGGAGGCGCCGCAGCCGGAGAGGGCCAGGATGGTGGCCAGGATCAGGGCGGGGGTGCGTGCGGGGCGGGGCATGGCGGAGGACTCCTTGAGCAGGGGGAGGTCAGGGTCGGTGAGGCGAGGTGGCAGAGGTGTCAGGGCGCCGGGGCCGGACCCGGCCCGCCGCGCGGAGGCCTGTCGCCGTCGGGGAGCCGGTCGCCGTCCGGGAGCCCGTCGCCGTCCGGGAGCCCGTCGCCGTGCGGAAGCCGGTCGCCGTCCGGGAGGCGGTCGAAGAGGAACCGCACCGCCCCCGTGACGGGATGGCGGACCCGGTGGGCCTGGACACCGAACACCTCGGCGAGCAGCGGCGCCGACAGGACCTCCTCGGGTGGGCCGTCAGCGACGATCCGGCCATGGTTCATCACGTAGAGGCTGTCGCAGTGGGCGGCGGCGAGGTTGAGGTCGTGCAGCGCGGTCAGGACCGTCAGCCCGCTCGCGCGTACCAGGGGCAGGACTTCGAGTTGCTGCGCGATGTCCAGATGGTTGGTGGGTTCGTCGAGGACCAGCACACGCGGCCGCTGGGCCAGGGCGCGGGCCAGCAGCACCCGCTGCTTCTCCCCGCCGGACAGGGTCAGGAAGCCACGGTCCGCGAGATGGGTCGCGCCGACCGCCGCCAGCCCGGCCGCGCAGGCGGCGCGGTCGTCCAGGGAGGTTCTGGCGGTGGCCCGCTGGTGGGGCACCCGGCCCATCGCGACCACCTCCCAGGCGGTGAAGTCGAACTCGGCGCCCGTCTCCTGAGGGAGGGCGGCCAGCCGCCGCGCCGCTTCGCGCGGAGTGAGGGCGTACAGGTCGTCACCGTCCAGCCGGATGGTGCCCGAGGCCGGGCGCAGCGCCCGGTAGGCGCAGCGCAGCAGGGTGGACTTACCGCTGCCGTTGGGGCCGACGAGGCCCACGATCCGGCCGCTCGCCGCGTGCAGGGTGATGTCCTGGATCAGCCGGGCGCCGCCGAGGGTCACGGTCAGATCGTCGATGTCCACGTTCACCGCCGGCCTCCGGACGCGTCGCCCCGCACCTTCACAACCGGCCCCCGAGCCCCGTCGACACCCGCCGTCATGACCGACCTCCGAACGCGTAGCCACGGTGGCGCATCAGCACCACGAAACACGGGACGCCGATGACCGCCGTCAGCACCCCCACCGGCAGTTCGGTGGGGGCGAGGACGGTACGGGAGAGGATGTCCACCCAGATCAGCAGGACCGCGCCCGCGAGGGGAGCGACGGCCAGGACCCGGCGATGGTCGGCGCCGACCAGCATCCGTACGGCGTGGGGCACCATCAGCCCGACGAAACCGATCGCGCCACTGACCGCGACGACGGCTCCGGTGACGGCGGCGCAGACCACGAAGAGCTCCCGGCGCAGCCGCTCGGGGTCGACCCCGAGCGCGGCGCTGGTCTCGTCGCCCATGGCGAGTGCGTTGAGCCTGCGGGCGGAGAGTCCGAGGTGGATCAGCCCGGCGAGGACGGCGCCCGCGGCGATGGGCAGGGCGGACCAGCTGGCGCCGCCGAGGCTGCCGAGCAGCCACATCATCGCCGAGCGCGCGGCCTCGCCGTGCTCGGCCGCGAAGACCATGAAGGTGGTGATCGCGGAGAAGCCGTAGTACAGGGCGGTGCCGGTCAGGACGAGCCGTACGGGGGTGATTCCCTGGGAGGTGTGGGCGATGGCGTAGACGAGGGCCATCGCACCCAGGGCGGTGACGAAGGCGGCGGTGGACAGGGCCCAGACGCCGAGGGCACCGAACGCGCCGAAGATGAGGACGGCGTTGGCGCCGACGGCCGCGCCGGAGGAGATGCCGAGGACGAAGGGGTCGGCGAGCGCGTTGCGCACCATGGCCTGGACGGCGACGCCGATCGCCGCGAGCCCCGCCCCGACGACGGCGGCCAGCAGGGCGCGCGGCAGGCGCAGCTCCCACACGATGGTGTACGCGGGGACCTGGTCGGGGGTGAGGGTGCCACCGGTCACTCCGGCCCACAGCAGGGAGACGGCCTGGCCCCAGCCGACGCCGGACGCCCCGATGGCCGCGCCGCAGACCACGGAGAGCGGCAGCGCGAGCGCGAGGGCGGCGATCAGAGGGAGGAGTGGCACACCGCGCGTGGGCACGGATGCCGTACCGGGGGCGGGCGGTGCGCCGGGACCGTCGTCCGGCTTCCGTGCCGGGGTCGGTGGGGTACGTACGGCCACGAGCGTCGCTTTCGCCTCGGGCCGTGCACCGCAGGAGGAGCGGCACGGGGACGGGGCGCCGCGCCGGTCATCCCCTCGCAGTCCACGGCGAGTTGAACAGGATTCCACGCCGCTGTGGGTGATCGGGCTCACGCGCCCCGGCCGGGGCGACGTCCACCGTTGCGGGTCAGCGCCGGATTTCGACCGGACTTCCCCCACAGGGCGGTTGCAGCCTAACCCCTCGATCCGGCTGTCGGGTTGACGCGTCCATGAGTAGGACTACTCATGCGCGGAAATGTCCTTGTCCGCACACTGAGCCCACTGTCAGCCGATGGAGCGGGGAGTGGAGATGGTACGTGTGAGGAGAAGCGTGACCGTGGCGGTGCTGGCGCTCGGGCTGGCGGCGACGGGGGCACTGCCCGCCACGGCGGCGGGGAACGCCTCCGGTCTGCTCCCCCACCCCGGTCCCGACGGACTGGTGTGGGTGGAGGAGGCGTGGGGGGACGGGGGCCTCGTCTCCGGCGGGGCCTACGGCTATCTGCCCATCGTGTTCACCGTCGCCTGCGAGGGGGGCGGCAGTCTCGTGGCCACGATGGAGTCGCAGGGCGCCTACGTGGCCACGTTCACGGTGGACTGCCCCGCCGGGAGCGTGGGCGTGGGCTCGGTGACGCTGGATCCGGGCATCGTGCGCCCGGGGTCCTTCACGCTGGGGATCGACGCCTCGGCACAGCGCATCCGGTGGGGGCTGGCGGTCACTCAGCCCGAGTAGGGGGAGGCGACGTTGGTGAGCGGTCGGGGTACGACTCAGGGTGCCCCTGGCGCGTTTCCGCTCCACCTGTAGGGGTAGCGACCTCCGGTGTCGGTCTACGACCGCAGACCGACACGCTCCATCCCCCAGGGCGATTCGCCCCCTCGGAGTGACGGGAGAGGGTCTGAGGGTTCCTCAGTCACCCACCGGAAGGACCCTCGCACCATGCGGTCGCGACGCATCAGACAGGCACTGACCCCACTGCTCGCGGTGAGCGCGCTGGGGGTGTTGACCCCGGCCGTCGCCGCCACCCCGGCGAGCGCCGCGAGCGGCGGTGCCGCCGTCACCGCCGCCGGTACGCTGGAGCGCTTCACCGAGCAGCGGGTGGACTGGCGCTCCTGCGGCAAGGGCTACCCGGCGGCGGCCCGGTGCGCCACGCTCAGCGTGCCGCTGGACTACCGGGCCCCCGGCGGCAAGACCATCGAGATCGCGGTGTCCCGGAGCAAAGCGACCGATCCGGGCAAGCGACGGGGCGCCCTCTTCCTCAACCAGGGCGGTCCCGGCGGCACCGGTGTGGACTTCCCGTACTACGACATCCTGAAGCTGCCGAAGTCGGTCAAGGAACGCTACGACCTGATCGGCTTCGATCCTCGGGGGGTCGGCCAGAGCACCCCGATCGCGTGTGGTCTGAGGCCGCAGGAGCGCGAGTTCCACCTGCCGTACAAGCCCGAGACGTTCGCCCACGACATGGCCGTGACCCGGACCACGGCGGACCGGTGCCGCGCGAAGTACGGAACGGACCTGGGCCAGTTCACCACCCGGAACACCGCGCGGGACATGGATGTGATCCGGGCGGTCCTGGGCGAGCGCAAGCTCAGCTACCTGGGTTACTCCTACGGGACCTACCTCGGCGCCGTGTACACCCAGCTCTTCCCCCACCGCAGTGACCGCGTGATCCTGGACAGCGCCATCGACCCCAAGCTGACCTGGCGCAAGGACCATCTGCTGTACGGCTCCGAGGTGGAGAAGGCGTTCGACCGGTGGGCCCGCTGGACCGCCGAGCGCTCGGACACCTACGGGCTGGGCACCACCCCGAAGGCGGTCTCCGACACGTTCTGGAGGATCGTGGCCCGGGCGGACCGCGCCCCGATCGTGACCGGCGGCATCCCGCTCACCGGTGATGAGATCCGCAGGAACATGCAGCCGGTGTTCTCCTCCGCCGCCGGGGCGGCCGAGAAGGTCGCGATGCTGAAGCGGGCGGCGGCGGGCAAGCCCACCGAGGGGCTGCCGGGCGCCCGTGACCTGTTCAGCGACGCCGCCTCCTCGCTGCTCCTCGCGGTCCACTGCGGCGACGGGGGCTGGCCGCGCGACCCGGAGACGTACCGCAAGGACGCGATCCGCGACAAGGCGCGCTATCCGCTCTACGGGGACCACGCCGCCAACATCAGCCCCTGCGCCTTCTGGGACCGCCCGGTGGAGCGGCCGACCCGGGTGGAGAACGACGTCCCCGCGATGATCCTCCAGAACGAGTGGGACCCGGCGACCCCGCTGATCGGCGCGCGGGGGCTGCGCGAGGACATGCGCGGCTCCCGGCTGGTGGTCGTCGACGAGGGCGAGGGCCACGGCGTCTACGCCACGGGCCGCAACGCCTGCGTCGACCAGCTCACCACCGCGTATCTCGTCCACGGCCGGCTGCCCTCGGCGGACCGGACCTGCCGGGTCGAGACGCCCCGCCAGCGGCTGGACTCCAACGAAGGCACCCCCAGTACCCTCGCCACCCCCGGGCTGCCCTTCCGCCGCTGACGCCCGGAGCGTTCGCACGGCGGGTTCGCACGGCGCGTCAGCACAGGGCGGTGAGCCGGGCCCGGAGCACAGGTC
>NZ_JBHVHF010000061.1:0-31907 GCF_042800315.1 Streptomyces sp. NPDC057638 | reverse complement strand
CCCATCGGCATCCTCCGCAACATCCAACGCCCCGTCTACGACACCCAGATGGCCGACCAACTCGACACCGCCATCGAACAGAACGGCAAGGGCGATCTGGCCACACTGCTGGCGGGCAACGACACCTGGACCGTGGTGGGTTAGGGCGTGCTCAACTGACCGACCCGGACGAAGCGGCGACGTCAGCCAGGCCGCCGCACGGCCCGGCGGGCCCGGAGCTGAGGCGCGCCGGACCCCGGGCCACCGCCCACGGTCGGCGTGACCTGTGCGCCGGGGCGACGGCCCGGCGCACAGGCGGACAGGGCCGCACCGCGGCCCCGCCCATACCGTCCGCTCGGGGGCGCCCTCTCCACCATGGAGGGGGCGCCCCCGTGGCGTTTCCGAACCGCCCGGTACCCCCTTGTCCATCCGGAGGGCCGGGCCGCCCCACCCCTCCCATGGTCATGACCGTATTCCGATACACACATGACGCGCCGCCTCGCCGACGCGTACCTTTCGGTCAGGTGCGGTCGTGTGGAACGGGAGGGCCAGTGAAGCCGGAGAACGAGCAGCGGACAGGGCTGCTATACGGAATCGCCGCCTACGGCATGTGGGGCATCGTGCCCCTCTTCTGGCCTCTGCTCGAACCCGCCTCCGCGACGGAGATCCTGGCCCACCGGATGACGTGGTCCCTGGTGGTCGTCGGCGCCGCGCTGCTGGTCCTGCGGCGCGGCGCCTGGATACGTGACCTGCTCCACGACCCCCGAAGACTCGGGCTGATCACCATCGCCGCCACCGTCATCACCGTGAACTGGGGCGTCTACATCTGGTCCGTCAACAACGACCGGGTGGTCGAGGCGTCCCTCGGCTACTTCATCAATCCCCTGGTCACCATCGCCATCGGCGTCCTGGTCCTGAAGGAGCGGCTCCGCCCGGCCCAGTGGGCGGCGGTGGCCACCGGTTGCGCCGCCGTGCTCGTCCTGGCCATCGGCTACGGCCAGCCACCGTGGATCGCCCTGACCCTGGCCTTCTCGTTCGCCACCTACGGGCTGGTGAAGAAGAAGGTCAACATCGGCGGTCTGGAGTCCCTGGCCGCCGAGACCGCCGTCCTCTTCCTCCCCGCGCTGGGCTATCTGATCTGGCTGGGCGCCCGCGGCGAGTCCACCTTCGGTACGGAGGGGCTGGGCCATGCCTCCCTGCTCGCCGTGACGGGCCTGGTCACCGCGGTGCCGCTGGTGGCCTTCGGGGCGGCGGCGATACGGGTGCCCCTGTCGACACTGGGGCTGCTCCAGTATCTGGCGCCGGTCTTCCAGTTCCTGCTCGGAGTGATCTACTTCCGCGAGGAGATGCCCGCCGAGCGCTGGGCCGGGTTCGCCCTGGTGTGGCTGGCGCTGTCCATGCTGGCCTGGGACGCGCTGCGTACAGCACGCCGTTCGCGGGCCCGCGCGGCCGCACCGACCGTGCCGACCCTGCCCGCCCCGGCGCCCACCGCCGTGGCGGTCAGCGCAGAGCCGGTGACCGGCGGGGACGACGGAGCGGCGGCGCCCGTCCCCTCCGCTGTCACCTCACCCCCGCGTTCCTAGGTCGCGTCCGGCCTGGGGCTGTGGCCGGACCGTCACAGCTGGTAGTCCTGGTTGTACTTGTCCTCGGCCGCCTGCATCGCCTCGCGCGTGCCCTTGCTGACCTCACTGGCCTTGGGCGGTTTGGGCTTCGCGGAGCGCTGGGCACCCGCCTTGGCCGACCGCGCCCCCTTCGCGGAACCGCCCGCGGCGCGCGCGGACCTGGCCGGTTTCTCCGGCGTCGGAGCCGAGGAGCGCGAGGAGGTCTCAGGGGTCTCGGGGGTCTCCTTGGCCCGCTGGGCGCGTTCCTCCAGCTGGCGTGCCTTCTCCTGGAACTGGTCCCTGATGCCCATGAGACTCACTCCTCGTGCGTGGTGCGGGCGCCCCCACCCACGACGAATGGAGCCACCGCTGGTCGGTGCCCGGCACCCTCCCGGGCACCGCCCAGCCTGGCACGCGGCCCCAGGAGCCGCACGTCGATCAGCCGCGGCGGGCCCTGGCCGCCTCGTCCGCCGCCCCGCCCGCGCCGACGAGACCCGTGTCGACCTCGGCGAGCCGGGGCGAGACCCGCCGTACCTCCCGCTGCCCGACGAGCGCGACGAGCGACGGCAGATACCCGCGTACGGGCTGTATGCCGCGCAGCCAGCGCTGTCCGTACACATGCGCGGAGCGCCGCTCGATGCCCGTGACCAGACGGTCGACGGCGGGCCCGAGGGGATAGGTGCGGTTGGACGGCCAGGGCAGCCGCTGACGCAGCTCGCGCATGACGTCGTCGCGGTCGGCGCCACGCACCATGTCGGTGTCGGTCCAGGAGAGATAGGCGACGCCGACCCGTACGCCCCGGTGGCCGACCTCGGCCCGCAGGCTGTGCGCGAACGCCTCGACACCCGCCTTGGAGGCGCAGTAGGCGGTCATCATCGGCGCGGGGGTGAGCGCGGCCAGGGAGGCGATCTGGAGGAAGTACCCCCGGCTCGCCATCAGCACCGGGAGGAAGGCCTGGCCGGTGATCGCGCTGCCGATCAGGTTCACCTCGATCACCCGGCGCCAGGCGGCGGGGTCGACGTCCTGGAAGGGCCCGCCCGCCGCGACCCCGGCGTTGGCGACGACGATGTCGACCTTGCCGAAGCGCTCCTTGACCTGGTCCGCGACCCCGGTCATGGCCTCGTGGTCGGTGACATCGGCCTCCCACCAGTCACTGTCGGTGTAGAGGCGGGAGGAGACCCGCTTCAGCTCCTCCGGCTCCAGGCCGACCAGGGCGACCCGGGCGCCGCGCGCGGAGAGCTTGCGGGCGAGCGCCTCACCCACCCCGCGCGCCGCGCCGGTGACCACGGCGACCTGACCGTCCAGACTCACCCGGTGCATACGGTGATCTCCATACCCTTCATCGACTGTGTGGACCGCGATCGACTGTGTGGACCGCGCGGATCCCGCTGACTCGTTCAGGGGAACCGATCGGGGGGGCTCATCAGGGAAGCGGGGGACCGATCGGGGGAACCGATCGGGGGACGTACCCGGGGATCCAGTCCACTCGTTCAGCGGACCGTCCCGGTCGCCGACGGCGCGGCCACCCCCGTCACGGACCCGGCGGCCGACCCGGCCCCCCGGCCCCCGGCCGGTCCCGCCGTACGGCGCCCGCCGACACCGGACCCGGCCTCCTCCGGCTCCCTCGCGGACGCCCGTACGACGTCGTACTCCGCGAGATCCACCGCCCGCGTCACACGACGGAACTCACCGGTCGTCCCCGGCCAGACGGTGGTGTTGCGCCCGGCGGCGTCCAGGTACCAGCTGGTGCAGCCGCCGGTGTTCCAGACCGTCCGCCGCATCCGCTCCTGGAGTCCGCGGTTCCATTCCGTCACGGCCTCCTCGCGCGGTACCAGGGCGGTCCGGCCGCCGAGCACGGTGAGCTGGCGCAGATAGTCGGCCATGTAGTTCAGCTGGGATTCGATCATCAGGATCATGGAGGAGTTCCCGAGCCCGGTGTTGGGGCCGATGATCGACATCCAGTTGGGGAAGCCAGCGGCGGTGGCGCCGCGCAGTGAACGCATTCCGTCCTTCCAGCTCTCGGCGAGGGTGATCCCGTCCGCCCCGACGACCCGCTCGGCGATCGGCAGCTCGGTGACGTGGAACCCCGTACCGAAGACGATCACATCCGCCTCGCACTCCCGCCCGTCGGCGGCGACCAGGGTGGAGCCGCGCACCTCGGCGAGCCCGGAGGTGATCACCTCCACATTGGGCTGGGCGATTGCCGGATAGTAGTCGCTGGAGAGCAGGATCCGCTTGCAGCCGATGCGGTACGAGGGGGTCAGCGCGGCCCGCAGCGCGGGGTCCTTGATCGAACGGGCGAGGTTGGCCTTGGCCACTCCCTCGATCAGCGCCAGCTCGCCCGGCCGCTTGGTGAAGGCGGAGACCTGGAGTTCACGGATGCCCCAGAGCAGACCCCGGCGGGCGGTCTGGCTGATCGGCAGGGCGCGGTGGAGCCAGCGTTCGGCGGCGGTGATCCGGCGGTCCATGCGGGGCATCACCCAGGGCGGTGTCCGCTGGAAGAGGGTGAGCTGACCGACGGCCGGCTGGAGCTGGGGGACGATCTGTATGGCGGAGGCACCCGTACCGATCATGGCCACACGCTTGCCGCGCAGATCGTGTTCGTGGTTCCAGCGGGCGGTGTGGAAGACCTCGCCCGGGAAGCCGTCAAGCCCGCCGCGACCGCTGTGATCGCCGCGACCACTGTGACCGCCGTGACCCTTGAGACCGGGCACATCGGGGATCCTGGGCTCGGAGAGCGGTCCGGTCGCGGAGATGACGACATCGGCGGTGAGGGTGCCCGCGCTGGTCTCGATGGTCCAGCGCAGTTCGTCGTTGTCCCAGGTCATCATCCGCACCTCGTGGTGGAAGCGGAGATGGGGACGGAGCCGGAAGGTGTCGGCGACATGCTCCAGATAGGCGCGGATATGCCGCTGCCCGGAGAAGGTGCGGGGCCAGTCGGGGTTGGGCGCGAAGGAGAAGGAGTACAGGTGTGACGGGACGTCACAGGCGCATCCGGGATAGCTGTTGTCCCGCCAGGTGCCGCCCACGGAGCCGGCCCGCTCCAGGACGACGAAGTCGGTTATGCCCTCTCGGCGGAGCCGGACGGCCGCGCCGAGACCGCCGAAGCCCGAGCCGATCACCGCCACCCTTACGTGTTCGCGTTCTCGCCGGTCCATGGCCGCCCTCCCGCTCACCACACCGAATCGCGCCAGCAATCACTGGCACAGTTGGGAGAGTAGGACAGCGAACATACCGAGCGGTAGGGGCAGGACCCGCCAACTTGCCTTCCAGAAAGACAACTAGGCTTCACGTGTGGCAGGAGAACGTGAGTACCGGATGGGGGAGCTGGCCGAGCTCGCGGGCATCACCGTCCGGACCCTGCGCTTCTACCGCGAGCGCGGACTCCTCCCGCCCCCGCGCCGCGAGGGCCGCATCGCCTGGTACGACGACCACCACCTGGCCCGGCTGCGCACCATCGCCGCCCTGCTGGAACGCGGGCACACCCTCAACGGGATCGCGGACCTGGCGACCGCCTTCGAGAGCGGGCGCGATGTCGGGGAGGTGCTGGGCCTGGGCGAACCGACCGAGGAGACCCCCGTCCGCCTCACCCCCGAGGAACTCGCCGACCGCTTCGACGGCGAGGTCACCCCGGAGAATCTGGCCACCGCGCTGGAGCTGGGCTATCTGGCCACCGACGGGGACGAGATCGTCCATATGAGCCGCCGTCTGCTGGACGTCTCGGCCGCCCTGGTCCGCGAGGGCATCCCCCTCGCCGCGGTCCTGGAGTCCGGCCGCCGCGTCCGCGCCCACGCGGACGCCCTGGCGGACCTGTTCGTGGAGATGGTCCGGAAACACACCCCCGACGCCGATCTGGACCGGCTGCGCCCCCTGGCCAAGAACGTGGTGGAGGCGGAACTCTCCATGGCCCTGGACCGCCGTCTGCGCGAGTCCTGACCGGCCCCGGGGCTCCCCTTCAGAGGTCGCAGACCACCGGCAGAGGTCGTGTACCACTGTCAGAGGTCGCAGACCACCGTCAGAGGTCGCAGACCACCGTCAGAGGTCGTACACCACCGTCACCGGCGCGTGATCGCTCCACCGCTCCTCATGCGTCGCCGCCCGCTCCACGTACCCCTTGACGGCACGCTCCGCCAGCCCGGCGCTCGCCACCTGGAGGTCGATCCGCCACCCGGTGTCGTTGTCGAAGGCCCGCCCCCGGTAGGACCACCAGCTGTAGGGCCCCTCCTGCTCCGGGTGGAGCGCCCGGATGACGTCCTCGTACTCCTCGAAGACCTCGGAGAGCCAGGCGCGCTCCTCCGGCAGGAACCCGGAGTTCTTCCTGTTGCCGCGCCAGTTCTTGAGGTCGGCCTCCTGGTGGGCGATGTTCCAGTCGCCGCAGACGACGACCTCCCGGCCCTCCTCGGCGGCGCGCTTCCTCAGCTCGCGCAGATACGGCAGGAACTCCGCCATGAAGCGGTACTTCTCGTCCTGGCGCTCGGTGCCCACCTCGCCGGAGGGCAGATAGAGGCTGGCGACGGTGACCCCGGGGAGATCGGCCTCCACATAGCGCCCGCCGCCGTCGAACTCCGCCGACCCGAACCCGATCCGCACCGCGTCGGGCTCACGCCGGGTGTACAGGGAGACACCCGCGCGCCCCTTGGCCAGCGCGGGCGCGTGCGTCACATACCAGCCCTCGGGCGCACCGGCCGCCTCGGGGAGCTGCCCGGGCTCCGCCCGTACCTCCTGGAGACAGACCACATCGGCGTCGGTCGCGGCGAGCCACTCCACGAAGCCCTTCTTCGCGGCGGCGCGCAGACCATTGACATTGACGCTGGTGACGGTGAACATCCCGGCACCTTACCCAGGCCGCCCCCCGAACACAGAACTCGCATAGCAGTACGATTCACCGCATGCGTATACAGGCCCTCCCTTATGACCACCCCGACGCGGTCGCCCTCGACGCAGCCGTCCAGCTGGAGTACACCGACCGCTACGGCGATGACGACGGCGACGCCACCCCGCTGGACCCGTCGATGTTCGCCCCGCCGCACGGCCTCTACCTGGTGGCGTACGACGAGGAGGGCCAGCCGGTCGCCACGGGCGGCTGGCGCTCCCATGACGGCAGCGGCGACGAGGGCTACCAGAGCGGCGACGCCGAGCTCAAGCGCATGTATGTCATCCCCTCCCACCGGGGCCGCGGGCTCGCCCGCCGCCTCCTCACCCTGTTGGAGGAGGACGCCCGCACCGCGGGCCGCCTGCGCATGGTCCTGGAGACCGGCGACCAGCAGCCCGAGGCCATCGCCCTCTACACCTCCTGCGGCTACGCCCCCGCCCCCCGGAAATTCGGCTACTACCGCGCCTACGAGTCCAGCCGCTGCTTCATCAAGCCCCTGCCCTGATCCGCCGCCCGACGGCCCACGATCAGCGACCGCCGCCGCGCGTCACCGCCGTACGCGAGCCAGCGGCCCGGCTGGTGATCACCAACCGGGCCGCTGATCTCTGCGGGGTGCCTCACCAGCGGCACCGACCAGGCGGGGCGGAGGCGGCCGAGCACCGCTCCCCGGCCGCCCGAGGACCGCATTCCGCTGATACGGCGGCCCCTCCGGGGGAACACCCGTCCCGGTCGGCCGCCGCGAGCCGCACGGCCTACGGCGTACCGGGCTTCGCCGCGCCCTCCGCGCACTCGGCCACCGCTCGCCACACCTCGGCGGCGAGCTCGGGCATCCGGGTGCCCTGCACCTCGGCGGCCAGTTCCTTCAGCCGGGTCACCGCGCCCATGTCGCCGGGGCGGGCGGAGAGCTTCTCCTGCAGGACCCGGAAGCGGATCCGGTCGCGGTACGTGAAGAGCTGGAGTCCCGGCTCGGCCGCCGCCACGAGCTCGGCGGCGCGGGCCGCGTCACCGAGCTGGAAGGCCAGCTGGGCCCGGAGGAAGAGGAACTCCTGGCGGTGGCGCGGCGGTCCGGCGAAGTCCAGGACCGGTTCGACGGCCGACAGCAGCCCCTCCGCCTCGTCCAGCCGCGGCGGCAGGCCCTGGAGGCAGAGCGAGGCCGCGCCGAGCCGCAGGCGCATCCAGAGGGTGATGTCCTCCCGGCTGTCCAGGGAGTCGATCGCCCTGGCCAGGTACTGGCGCGCACCCTCGTCGTTGCCCTGGCGGGTGCTCACCGTCGCCGCCGTCCAGTACGCCTCGGCGGCCAGGGTCCCGCGCTCGGACGGCAGCGCGGACAGGACGTCGAGGCTCAGCCGCATCGCCTCGGCGACATTGCCGACCTCGGCCTCCGCGGAGACCATGAGCAGCCGGCTGCGGAGCAGATCGGCGGTGGGCAGCCGGACGCGGTGGCGCTCGCCCAGCTGCAGGGCCTCGCAGACCGTGCGCCGGGCCAGCTCCATGTCGCCGCGGTTGCGGGCACACCGGGCCACCCGCTGTTTCGTGTACACCTGGAGTGCGGGGCGTTCCAGCTCCTCGCTGAGCGCGCTCAGTTCGCCGAGAACCTCGAACTCCTCGGCGAACTCACCGAGCAGGGCGTGCAGCTGGGCGAGCAGGGCGAGCGCCTGCCAGCGGGTCGAGGGGGCGGCGTCCTTGGCCCGGTCGAGCATCTCGGCCAGGAAGTCGCGCATCTCCGCGTCCCGCTCGCTGTCCGGCCGGGACGCCAGGGTGGCGACCACGTCCGCGAGTTCGTCCTCCGTACGCTCGGCGAACGTCTCCAGGGGAACGCCGAGGCGTTCGGCGAGGTAGTCGACGGCGCGCTGGGTGGGGACCCGGGCACCCGACTCCAGCCGTGAGAGGTACGCGGCGGACATACCGGGTCCGGTCAGCTCCGCCTGGGTCCTGCCCTGCTGCAGCCTCAGCTGGCGCAGGCGCCGTCCAAAGCCAGGTTGCTCGAGCATGCGACCACCGTCTTCGAGGGATTCGTCCGATGCCCCGCACCAAGCATCGAGGGGGCTGCTGTAGCCCCCCTCGTCACATTGTGGCAAAGATTGACCGACGCTGGCAACCAAGACCCCGATCTAGCCGTCCGCTGAATAGCCGAAAGGCAAACCGGAAGTTACGGCCAATCGATCACGTTAGTGACAGGCATGGCGACGGCGCGCATTCCCCCCACAGAAACACCCTCCCCCGAGCCGACCGAAACCACACCCGGGAACAGGAGCGCGAAGAAAGCGAGGGCGACTATTCGGGCAACTACGGTCTTCTTCATGGGAATCCTCTGCTGAACCTAAACGACCACCCGCGTCAGGGCTGGCTCAAACGTAACCAGCCCGGCGATCGTCTGGCAAGTCTTGACAGAGATGGCAATTTACGATTCGTACACAGAAGCATCACCAGATCTCCACCAGGACAGCGCCCTCTCGTGGATACCCGCCCGGCCCCGAGGGACCGGGCGGGTGCCCCTCAGCCGGATTCCGGATAGAGGTGCCGCTCGTACTCGGGGCCGTAGCGGCGCTCCAGGGATTCAAGGGACGCTTCGGTCCATTCGGTGGCACGGGCGATCCGCGCCCGGGAGGCGACTGCTTCCGGATTCCAGGATCCCGGGTCCCAGAGCTTCGCCCGCATGAACGACTTGGCGCAGTGGAAGTACGTCTCCTCCACCCTGACCAAGAGGGCAAGGGCAGGACGGTGGCCCCGCACCACCATCTCGTCGAAGAAGGAGGCCGAACGCACCAGACGGGCTCGCCCGTTGACGCGGAGTGTGTCGCCCCGCCCCGGAATCAGGAAGACCATTCCTACCTGTGGGTTCTGCAACACGTTGCGCCAGGTGTCCAGCCGGCGATTGCCCGGCCGGTCGGGCACCGCGAGGGTGCGCTCATCGAGAATCCGCACGAACCCCGGTGGATCTCCGCGCGGGGAGACATCGCAGGTCCCGTCCGCGGCAGCGGTCGCTATCAGACAGAACGGCGAATTCTGAATCCATTCGGATTCATGGACGCGCAGCACCGGGCTCGCCTTCTGGAAGACCACGGGATTCACCGGGCCGACCAGTTCCCGCAGTTCTTCCTCGCTGGTTATCTCCTCGTATGCGAAACCGTCCAAGCCGTCCCAGCCGTCCCCGCCGCCGATGCCGTCCATGCCGTCCATGGAGTCCTCCACGCCGTTCCCCGGGGCTACCGATCCGGCCGTCACTCGGCCGGATCCGTAGCCCCGGGCTCCGTGGTGACCCGGATCGCCGCGCAGGCCTTCTCGCACAGCGCCACCGCCGCGTCGGCGTCCTGGGCCACCGCGATCACCTGGCCCAGGCGGTCCCAGCTCGACCGCATGGGCCGGACCACGCTCCCCGGCTCCACCGACAGGTCCACCTCCACCACCCCGTCCAGGCCCCTGGCCGCCGCGACCCCCTCGACCGCCGTCACCGTGCCCGGCTCGGCACCCAGGAAGCGGGTCGCCGCCGCCCGTAGCGGGGCCGGCCGCTCGTCCAGGGCAGGCAGCCCGCCACCGGGCCAGGCCACCGTGTACCGCTCGATATCGAAGCCGTACGCCTCCTCCACCAGGTCCCGGATCCGGTCGCCGCCCGGCCGGTTGTGGGACTCGATCACGCGCGGCCCTCGTTCCGACAGCCGCACCTCCGTGTGGCTGGGACCGCTCACCACCCCGATCGCGTCCAGGAAGGTCGTCACACACGCCACCACCGCCGCCTCGTCCGCCGCGGCGATCCGGGCCGGCACCACATGACCCAGCTCCACGAAGTTGTCGTAGGTCAGCTTCTCCGTGACGGCCACCACCACATGGCGGCCCTCGAAGGTGAACGCCTCCACGCTGAGCTCCGGCCCGGAGATGTACTCCTCCATGAGGAAGCGGTCCAGCGGGAAGAAGCGGGCGAACTGGTGGTCCGAGTGGCGCAGCCGCGTGATCGCCTCCCACACCTCGTCCACCTGGTCCGCCGACTCGACGAGCCGGAGCCCCAGGCTGCCGATGCCGTCGACCGGCTTGACGATGAACGGGTACCCGTGGCGCGCGCCGAAGGCCGTCAGGCTCTCCCGGTCACCGGCCTCCTCGGCCGCGACCGAGACCGACGGGGCCGTGGCGGCCAGGTGGCGGCGCATGCTCAGCTTGTCCCGCAGCAGATGGGCCACCTCGTAGGAGACACCCCCCAGACCGAGCAGGTCACTGATCCGGCCCGCGGGCTCCACGCCCGCCTCCGTCGTGGTCACCACGCTCGTGAAGCCGTACGCGCGGTGCGCGGCGACCACGAGGGGCTCGGTCACCGACCAGTCGGTGTAGTCCACCAGCAGGGCCGCGTCCACCAGGGAGGCGTGCTCGGGGGTGAACTGGCCGGGCTGCTGGAGGTAGACGACGCCCAGGCCCTGCTCCTTCGCCTTGCGGACGTTCTCGATCCGCCCGCCGACGACCAGCACGCGCTGTTCGGACATGATGCTCCTTCACATGATCTTCAGTGGTGGGCCCTTCGGCCCCGGACGGCGGGGCGCGTCGCCCGATCCGCGGATCGCCCGTCGCCGGATCGCCGGACTCAGGCGCCGGTGACGGGCTCCGCCGCCTCGGTGAGCTCCACGACGGCCACGGCGACCAGCTCCCGGGCCAGCGCCCGCATCCGGTCCGGGGTGGCACAGTCCAGGACCGCCCAGGCCAGCCGGTCCCCCGAGTTCTCGGCGGGACGCACCCGCGCGCCCGCGGCCAGCCTGGCGTCGTGCCGGACCACCTCGGGCGACCTGTCCGCCCAGGCGGACAGGTCCAGGGCGGCCAGCGTCCCCGTCCCGGGCGACGAGAGGAAGAGACTGCCCGCGGAGCGCACCACGCCGTGACCGTCCGGCACGGACGGCTCCTCGTCCAGGGCGAGGAGCAGACAGGCCGCGAAGGCGTCGAACCCGTGCGCCCGGCCGACGAGTTCCATGATGTGGTCGCCCGGGGTGCGCACCGCCACCTCCATGATCACCAGCTCATCGTCGGAGACCGCCCGGAACTCCAGGTGGGCGATGCCGGTCACCATCCCGAGCGCCGCGACCACACCGCGGCACAGCTCGTCCGCCGCCTTCCGCAGCACGGGCCGGCCCGCCCCGTAGCCCGCCTCGTGGAGCAGCTCCACGAAGTGCGGCGGACCGGTGGTCTCCTTGCGGGTCAGGTTGGTGAACAGGACCCGGCCGCGGTGCACCAGGGCCTCCACGCTGTACTCCTGGCCCTCGATGTACTCCTCGACCAGCAGCGGCCCCTCGGTATCCCGGCGGGCGACCGCGTCGGCCCAGGCGTCGGGGGTGCCGATCCGCTCCACGCCCTGGCTGCCCTGTGAGGAGACCGGCTTGACCACGACGGGCAGCCGCCCCAGGGCCCAGTCGGTGGCCTCCGACAGCCGCCGGGTGTGACGGTGGGCGGGCTGGGGCAGGCCGGTGCGGCCGAACTCCGCCCGCTGGAGGGCCTTGTTGCGGGAGACGGTCGCCGCGTCCAGGCCGGGCCCGGGCAGTCCCAGCCGGTGCTGGACCATCGCCGTGGCCAGCACGTGCGGCTCGGCGAAGCCCCAGACGGCGTCCGGGTCCAGCCGGGCCGCCAGGGTCATCGCGGGCGCCAGCCAGCTCTCGTCCCGGCCCGCGGCGGCCTCGTCGACGGGCTCGAAGTCCACCAGGCAGGGGAATCGGTCCACGAGCGCGGCGTACCGGACGGGGGTCTCCACGACACCCACCCGCAGCCCGCGTGCCTGGGCCGCGCGCAGATAGCCCTCGGCCATCACCCCGGCGCCGACGAGGAGGACCGTGCGCTGCTGATCGTCTGCCATGGTTCGTGCTCCCAAATCTGTCGCGTACGAGGGGTTCTCAGCCTGTGGGGAAGGCGCCCGGGGCGGGCAGCGCCGGGCAGTGCGGGTCGAGCGCGGCCGCGCACAGCAGCCGTTCGAGGGCGGTCGTCCACCGCTCGGCCCACTCCGGGGGGTGGACGGCGGTGTCGGCCTGGAGGAGCAGCCGGATGCCATCGGCGTCCACGTCGGCGCTGAGGTAGTGACTCGCCCGCCACGGGTCGGCGTCGGTCCACTCCGCCCGGGCCCGGTCCGCGGCGGCCGCGAGCTCCGCCGCGGTCGTCGGGCGGACGGGCAGGGCGGTCGAGCGCGGCCGGTAGTTGAGGGTCGGGGTGGCGTCGACGCGTACGCCCCGTTCCTCCGCCACGGTCCGGAGCAGGGCGGCCAGCCGACCGGGCGGGGCGCCGCCGGCGCGGAAGGCGCGCAGCGAGGCCACGGCGGTGCGGCGTACCAGTTCGTGGAAGTCGGCACCGGCGGTGTCCACGCAGCAGGGGACCGGCTGGGACAACGGCAGGACGGCCGCGGCGGTCCCCGGCCGCAGCCGGTTCGCCGAGATCAGCTGGACCGACCCGTACCGGGTGAGGCCCGTGCCGTCGTCGTCGGGCACGGGACCGGTCCTGACGGCGTCGAGCGCCACCATCGCGGCGGTGAGGACGGCGGCCGGGGACTGCCCGGTACGGGCGGCGACGGCACCGACGGCGAGGTCCAGGGCGGGCGAACGGTACCGGAGGAAGCGGTACCGCGGCTCCGCGGGCGCCGGGGCCGTGGACCTCGCCGACGCGCCGGTGGCCGCCGCGGCGGCCTGGAAGCCTGCCGCGGGTCCCGGAGCGGGTTCCGGAGCGGGTCCCGGAGCGGGTTCCGGGGCGGCTTCCGGGGCAGGTCCCGGGGCGGGGGGCATATGGCGGTAGGCGTGTTCGGCCAGGCGCAGGGCGCGCTGGACGGCCCGCTCGCCCGCCGGGGACTCCTCCGCGGCCGCCTGCTCCCGCGGCCCGCGCGCGGGACCGTCCGGGGCGGGCGCGGAGCGGGCCACCGGGTCGGCCTCGGCGATCCGCCCGACCAGGTGCGCGGAGACCGGTACGAGCGCGTACGCGTCGACGGCGACATGGCTGAACGCCAGGGCGAGGTAGCGCGCGCGACCCTCCTCGGTGACGAGCGCCGCGCGCAGGGGCCAGCACTCCGTCACATCCAGGGGCGGGGCGGTGAGCGCGTCGAGAACGGTTCGCGCCCGCTCACCGGCGGTGCCCGCGGGCACCTCGTGGACGGCGAGGTGCAGGGCGCCGCGCCGGTGCACCCGCTGGTGCGCGCCGCCCGCCTCGCCGCGCACCACCCGGCTGCGCAGCACCTCGTACCGTTCGACCAGCTCACGCAGCGCGTCGGCGGTACCGGTCTCGGACGTCCCCGGGCGCAGCCGGTACAGCCGGGGGATGTTGAGTCCGCGCCCGTGCGCCCGGGCCGCGTCGACCTCGGCGAGGTAGTACCGCTGACTCCAGGTCAGCGGCGCCTCGAAGGTGTCGGGGGCCGGCTCACCGGCCGTACCGTCCGCCGCGGGGTCCACCGCGGCCAGAAAGCGTACGGGGACGGTACGGGCCGGGGCGGGGGTGGCCTCGGGGGCCGGGCGGGACACGGGCTATGCCTCCGGGGGCGTCTCGGCCAGCGGCGACCAGGTGAAGCGGAGCGTGTCACCGGCCGTGTGGGCGCGGGCCAGGGCCTGCTCCCGGTCGGCGCCCTCGGCGATGATCCAGGCGGCTCGGTCACGGTTCGAGCCGTTGGCCCGGTAGTCGATGCCGGCCTGGACGCCGGGGCGCAGGTGCACCTCGTGGACCCCGTCGATGGCGAGGGCCTCCTCCACCCCGTCGATGGCGTCGAGATGGCCGCTGGAGCGGAGCATCAGGAAGTGGATCGCGGCGGTGCGGTCGGTGGTGAGCGTGAGGTCCGGGGCGCCGCCGAGGAGCGCGGTCATATGGAGACGGCACATGTCGACGCCGCTGGCGATGCGGACGGCCTCCGGGATGCGGTCCCCGGCGATACGGCCGTTGACCTCGATGACCCGGGCGTCCTTGCCGTCGGCGGTGAGCTTGAGCTCGACGTGGGACGGGCCCCAGGTGATGCCGACGGCCTTGACGGCGAGTTCGGCCTTCTCGATGAGCAGCCGCTCCCGCTCCCCCGGCAGCTCGGCCGGGAAGACATGGCCCATCTCCAGGAAGAGCGGCGGCTCGCTGCCGATCTTCTCGGTGAGGCCGAGGACCTTGCCGTGCACGATCTCCGCGGAGTACTCGGCGCCCGGGACGCACTCCTCGACGATCACCTTCGGGGTGACCTGGTGGCCGAGGTACTCACCGAGCCGCATGACCTCCGCGGTGATGGCGGTGACGTCCCGCGCGTCCTCACAGCGGCGGACGAACAGACTGCCGGTGAGGTCGAGCGGCTTGACGACGACGGGGTAGCCGATCTCCCCGGCGGCGGCGACGGCCTCCTCGGGCGACGCGGCCACCCGGAACAGCGGGTTGAGTCCCGGCACGCCCGCCATCGCCTCGCGCATCGCCGACTTGGAGCGGCAGATGGCGACGGCGTCCGGGTCGGGACCCGCCAGGCCGAGCCGGGCCGCGACCCGGGCGCCCATGTCGCAGTAGTACTCGTAGACGGAGGTGACGCCCACGAGCTCGCCCGTGGTGGCGAGTTCCTCGCAGAAGGCCAGGATCGCGTCGGCGGAGTCGACGTCACAGGCGCGGATCTCCACGCCGAGCGCGGCGTAGTCGTGGAGCAGCGAGGGGTGCAGGTGCGCGGGGTCGGCGGCCAGGATGATCGGCGTGATGCCCTGCTCCAGCAGGAAGCGGGCGCAGTCCTGCCCGGCGCCGGTCCAGGGGGATTCGATGAACACTACGTAGCGGCGGGACACGGGTACTCCATTTCAGTTGCTCTGGGAGGGCGGGGTACGTCTCAGGTACGCGGCGGAGCGCCGTCCGCCGACGGGGACGCGGACGCGGGCTCGTCGGGGTCGGGGAGGTCACGCAGGGGCCGCGGCCGGGGACGCGGACGCGGGCTCGTCGGGGTCGGGGAGGTCACGCAGCGGCCGCAGCCGGGAGAGCACCAGCCACAGGACGCCCGCGCTCATGCCCGCGCCACCGATGAGGAGGGCGCCGCGGACCCCGATCCACTCCCCCAGGGCTCCGCCGGCCAGCGAGCCGAGCGGAAGGATCCCCCAGACCAGGAAGCGGACGCTGGCGTTCATCCGGCCGAGCAGTTCCGGCGGGCACAGCTGCTGCCGGATGCTGACCTGACCGACGTTGTAGACGACGATGCCGAAGCTCATGGCGAACCAGGGCACCGCGAACAGCAGGCTCCGCCAGCCGCTGTCGGCGAACGGGATGAGCAGGGCGGTGGGCACGGTCAGCAGGTACGAGGCCCACATCGCGCGTACCTGTCCGAACCGGCGGGCCAGCCGCCCGGCGAAGGCGGCGCCGAGCACCCCGCCGACGCCGCTGACCGCCATGAGGAGGCCGACGGCGGTACCGGAGAGCCCCATCTCGTCCACGAGCAGCAGCATCACCAGGGGCAGGGACACCGCGTAGAAGAAGTTGTAGGTGGCGGCGGAGCCGGTGATGGCCCGGAAGACCGGTTCGCGCAGGACGTACTGGAGTCCCTCGCGGATCTCGGCGCCCATCCGGCGCCGCTCCGTGCGCTCCGGTACCGCCTCCGGGGTGCGGATACGGGAGAGCAGGAGCGCGGAGACCACATGGCTCGCGGCCTGCACGGAGACGGTGGCGACGGCTCCCGCGAGCTGGACCAGACCGCCGCCGAGGGTGGGTCCGGCCAGCCGGGACACCGCGTTGGTGCTCTCCAGCCGGGCATTGCCCTCGACCAGGTTCTCCCGTCCGACGACGAAGGGGATGTACGACTGGTAGGCGATCTCGAAGAACGCGGTGGCCAGGCCGACCAGAAGGGTCACCCCGAGCAGAACGGGGAACGTGACCACGTCCAGCAGGAAGCCGACGACGATCGCCGCCATCAGCAGCGCCCGCAGCAGATCGCAGACGATGAGGATCGGGCGGCGCCGGGACCGGTCGACGAGGACGCCCGCGGGCAGGCCCACGAGGAGGAAGGCCACCGTCTGCGCGGCCTGGAGCAGCCCCATCTGGAACGGGGTCGCGGCCAGGGTGCTCGCGGCGAGGAGCGGGATGGCGACCCGGGTCATGTTGGTGCCGACCATGCTGACCGTCTGCGCGCCCCAGAACAGCCGGAACTCGGCGTTCCGCAGAAGGCTCATGCGCCGTCCTGGTGGCCGACGGTGAGGCAGCGGGTCCACAGGCCGGGGGCGGCGACGAAGGAGTTGTTGCTGCGGTTCACCTGGACCCGGCCGTCGTGTCCGTCGATGGAGCGCAGCAGGTCGAAGACATTGCCGGCGAGAGTGATGTTGCCCGCGTTGCGGCGGGTGCCGTCCGGGCTGACGAGCACGGCGTTGGCGCCGATGGAGAAGTCCCCGGTGATCGGGTTGGAGGTATGGGCCCCGTTGGCCTGCACCACATGGAGCACGGTGCGGTCGGGGCGCACCTCGGTGCCGAGATCGTCGGCATGGCTCAGCAGCAGATGGCCGGGGTGGACGGTCGGCATCTCCCCGTTGGGGCCCCGCTGCGCGGAGCCGGTGGCGGGCGCCCCCGCCTCGGCGGCCGTACGGCGGGAGGAGAGGAAGCCGCGCAGGACGCCGTCCTCGACGAGCACGGTGGGGCCGGTGGGGGTCCCCTCGCCGTCCCAGGGGGTGGGGAGCGGGGAGCCGGTGGCCGTGGGGTCGTCGCGGAGGGTGACGCCGGGGGACGCGACGCGCGCGCCCACGCGGTCCTTCAGGGGTGAGCGGCCTTCGAGGACGGAGTCGAGCAGGAACGCGGGGGCGACGAGGGTGAGCAGCCGGGAGACCACCCGGCCGTCGACGAGCAGGTCGTCGTGGTCCAGGGCGGTGACCGGCCGGGAGGCCAGGACCCGGGCGAGGGCGACGAGTCCGGGCAGTGCGGTGCGCTCGGCGTCGGCGAGCACCTCTTCCAGGGTGCGTCCGAAGAGCTGGTGGCCGATGTAGCCGGTGCCCTCGCCGCGGGCGGTGACCCGGGCGAAGAGCTGCGCGACGCCGGTGTCGTACGAGGCCGGGGCGGTGCCCGCGCGGTGCAGCCGGACCCGGGTGCGGTCGGCGCGGACGCGCAGCTCGATCTCCAGGTCCGCGGTCCCCTCGGCGAGCGCGCGCAGCCGCGCGGTGGCGTCGTCCCCGATCCGCGGCAGGGGGGCCGCGGCAGGGGTGTGGGGGGCACGGTCCGCGTCGGAAGCACGGTCCAGGTCGGAGGCACGGTCCGCGTCGGAAGCACGGTCCGCGTCGGAAGCACGGTCCGCGTCGGAGGCACGGTCCAGGTCGGGCTCGGCGGCCGAGGCCAGGGCCGGGACCGGGGGCGGGGACGCCGTGCCCGGGGACGGGGCCCCGGTGCCGAGGACGCGGCCGATGTCGAGGGCGGTGGTCACCAGGTCGGGGTCGGTGGCACCCGGGACGTTGCGGACGGCGTAGCCCTCGGCGCCGTCGGCCCACACGGTCAGCGCGGTGGCCCCGGAGGAGACCTCGCTGCGGCGCTCGACCGCCCCGGCGCGGCAGACGAGTTCCTCCGTCTCGTGCCAGGCGGTCCACACCTCGGCGTCGGCGCCGCGCCGGGCCGCCTCGGCGAGGAGGACGTCACTCGCCCCGTACCCCGCCTCGGCGCCGGGGAACTCCGCGTACTCCTGGGCGGTGTGGTTCTGGGACGTGTGGTTCTGGGGGGTGGTGCTCATCGGCCCGTCCCTCCCACCAGCAGCGAGCCGACCCGGAGGGTCGGGCCGACCACCCCGACCGTCACCCACTGGCCGAACTTGCCGCACTTGGCCGCGCCCACCGTGCTGTCGTCGGCGACGGCGTCGATGTCCCTCAGCACCTGTGTCCCTGTTCCCGTGATGGTGGTCTCCTCGATGGGGTCGGTGACCCGCCCGTTCTCGATCAGATGACCGTTGGTCACCCGGAAGGTGAACTCGCCGGTGGATTCGATGACCTCGCCGCCGCCGACGTGCTCGGCGTAGATGCCGTACTCGGTGGAGGCGATGATCTCGTCGACGGAGGAGGTCCCGGCGGCGAGGCGGGTGTTGGTCATCCGCGGCTGCGGCGGCTGGAGGGCCGTGGTGCAGCGGCCGTTGCCGCTGCTGTCGAGGCCGAGCCGGGCCGCGGACTCCTGGTCGGTGAGCCAGCCGGTCAGGACGCCGTTCTCGATCAGGGTGGTGGGGGTCGCGCGCACCCCCTCGTCGTCGAAGCCGTACGAACCGACGGCACCCGGGACGGTCGGATCGTCCCTCAGGGTCACCAGCGGGGAGGCGATCGTCCGGCCGAGCTGCCCGGCGTAGACGGAGCCGCGCAGCACCTCGTCGCCCTCCAGCGGATGGCAGCAGGCCTCGTGGAGCAGGACCATGCCGCGGCCGCCCGCGACGACCACGGGGAGCCGGCCCACCGGGGCGGGCCGGGCCGCCAGGCCCGTGACGGCGCGGCGGGCGACCTCGGCCCCGGCGGCGCGCATGTCGATGCCGGAGAGCGGGCCGCTGACACCGGGGGTGTAGAAGCCGGTGGCGACGCGGCCGCCCTTGCGCGCGATGACACGGACGGTGAGGTAGCTGAGCAGCCGGGTCTCGTCGTGGAGGTCGCCCCGCGCGTCGACCAGGCAGTTGTCCTGTTCGGCGAGTTCGAAGTCGATGACGACCTGGGCGACCGCGGGGTCGACGTCGCGGGCGGCCTGTTCGAGTTCGCGCAGGGCGGTGATCGCCGCGCCGGGCGCGGTCCAGGCGGGACGGTGCCCGGGCGGCCCGCCCGCCCGACGGCCGGTCCCGCCGCTCCCGGCGGCCCCGCCTGCGGCGGCGAGCCGTGCGACGGTCGGGTCGAAGCCCGAGACGGAGCGGTGCAAGAAGGTGTCACGGGTGATGTACCGCGCCGCCGTGGCCTGCCCCCACTGCACGCTGATGTCGCTGACGCGGCCCTCGGCGAGCCGACCGCTGGTGCGGTGCCAGGTCTGGACCTGGCCGGACGCGGCGAGGTGGCCCGGGGGGCGACTGCGCCGCAGTTCGGCGGCCAGGTCGTGGCCCACCGACCGGACGGACTCACGCGGGTGCATCGTTGGTCTCCTTGGCATGTCGGGACGTTCGGCGTTCGGGCGCGGCGCGCCGGGTCCGTCAGGACTTGGTGGACCACATCCGGAACATGTAGCGGTTGACGTCGTCCGTCCGGTCCTCGCCCATGTCGATCTCGCGCGGCTGGAAGCGGTCGTAGAAGGCGGTACGGGTGTGCAGGAAGCGATCGTCGGCGGAGACCAGGGTCTGCCCGCGCTCCAGCCGGACGCGGTACTGCACCGAGGACTGGTCGAGGACGGCGTCGAAGAAGTCGAGCGCGGCGCGCTGTTCGTCGGTGATGGGCTCACCGACCTTGTCGTGGGCGACCTCGATGTAGGTGCGGAAGTAGCGGACCAGCGGTTCGCCGTCGGCGGTGTAGCGGATGATCGGTGAACGGAAGAAGCCGGTCTCCTGGGACAGCGCCATACCGCGCTTCTCGAACCAGAAGTCCCGGGTGAGGACGGCGAGCACGTCCGGGTGCCGCTCCAGGACCTCATGGACGGGCTTGGCGTCGACGAGGATCGACTCGCCACCGATGTAGGCGGACTGGCCGCAGGAGAGCAGCAGGTAGTCGATGGGGTCGACATCGTTGACGGCGTCGTTGTGCATGTACGAGCCCTGCTTGGTCTGGTGGTAGCGGGCGCCGTCCTCGATGGTCGTGCGGATGCCCCGGTCGTAGACCTCGATCAGCCGCCAGCCGTCGGTGTTCTGGACCATGGGCCGGCCGAGGGCGGTGCCGAGGACCCAGGCGTACAGGGCCTGATCGCGCAGCCCGTCCACGCCGTCGACCCGGTCGTACACGATGAAGTGCGCGGTGTCGTCGATGACATGACGGCTCGCGTCGACCTCCGCCGCGAAGAGCGGGACGGCGTCGAGGTCGACCTCGACGGCGTCGACCCGGCCGGTCGGGAAGCGGCGGCCGAGATCGGCGACGTACGCGGCCACCTCGCGCTGCGCGGGCTCGGAGAAGGCGTGGAACGTCTCCGCCGGAACCTCCAGGGTGCGGGGGTGGGTGGGCGCGAGCGTGGTGCTCATTCTCTGCTGTTCCTCTCTGGGTTCCGGATGACCCGCGACGGGCCTGGTAAGCATTGCACCACGTAGGCAAGTTGTTGACAAGGATGTTGACATCCGCGCATTCGTCACCCTACCTTCGAACTCGGCCGCCCTGATCATCTGCCGTGGCGGACCAGCGAGAAGACAATCAAGAGGCGAGTCAAGGCCTTGCCTAGACATCGCTCCAGCATTGCCTACAACGGCGTAGAGCGAGCGATTCGATCCACCACATCGAACGATTCAGGAGTCTCAGGCGTGCAGCGGTCCATCTATCCTTCATTTCGCTCTGTTCTGGCCGACAACGAAATTGTTCGTGTGGCGGGCGCCAACCACGCCCTCGGCGGACTGCTCGCACAAGAGGCCGGGTTCCAGGCCGTCTGGTCGTCCAGCCTCGAGGTATCGGCGTCCCGCGCCCTTCCCGACGCGAGCATCCTGAGCATGACCGAGTACCTCGAAGCGGCCGCCAACATCCAGAAGGCGCTGCGGATCCCGGTCGTGGCCGACTGCGACACCGGCTACGGCGGCAACCTCAACGTGGCCCACATGGTCCATGAGTTCGAGGCGGCCGGCATCACCGCGATCTGTGTCGAGGACAAGCTGTTCCCGAAGATGAACAGCTTCGTCGCGGGCGGCCAGACCCTGCTCGGCACCAAGGAGTTCACCGACAAGATCCGTATCGCCAAGGCGGCCCAGGCCACCAAGGAGATGTTCGTCATCGCCCGCACCGAGGCCCTCATCAGCGGGCTCGACGTCGACGCGGCCCTCGAACGCTGCCGCGCCTACGCCGACGCCGGCGCGGACGCGGTCCTCGTCCACTCCAAGGTGAAGACCCGCGACCAGGTCGTCGGGTTCCTCGAGGGCTGGGACTTCCGCTGCCCGGTGGTCATCGTGCCGACGACCTATCCGGACTGGCACATCGACGAGATCCAGCAGGCCGGCGTCTCCGTCGTCATCTACGCCAACCAAGGGCTGCGCGCCACCGTCAGCGCGCTGCGCGAGACCTACCGCTCCGTCTACGAGACCGGCGACTCCACGGCGGTCGAGGACTCCATCGCCTCCGTCCAGGACGTCTTCGCCCTGCAGCGCCTGGAGGCCTGGCAGAAGCTCGACGTCTGATCGCCGGGACGGACCGTAGGGGGCGGGACAGAAGAAGCGGAAACGACTCTTGGCCATCATCTCCACAGCGGACGAACTGTTCGACAGCGACGTCTACGTCGACCTCGGACAGACCCTCCGCCTCCCGTTGCACCTCAAGTGCGAAGGCTTCAACTTCGCCGGCTCCGTGAAGCTCAGGGCCGCCACCTCCATGATCGATTCGGCCGAACGGCTCGGCCTGATCGACGAGCACGCCACCATCGTCGAGTCGTCCTCCGGAAACCTCGGAGTGGCGCTCAGCGTGGTGGCGGCCGCCCGCTCCCTGCGGTTCGTCTGTGTCACCGACCCCAAGTGCAACCCCTCGACCATCAAGCTCATGCGGGCCCTCGGCAGCACGGTCGTGGTCGCCGACCGGCCCGACGCGGACGGCAGCTACCTCACCGCCCGCAAGCACCTCGTCCGCGAGCTGTGCGCCCGTAACGCCGGATATGTGTGGCTCAACCAGTACGAGAACCCCGCCAACTGGCTGGCGCACTACGAGAACACCGCGCCCCTGATCGCCAAGCGGTTCCCCGACCTCGACCTGCTGTTCATCGGCACCGGCACCGGCGGCACCCTCACCGGCTGCGCCCGCTGGTTCCGGGACAACCGCCCCGGCGTACGGATCATCGCGGTGGACACCGTGGGCTCCGTCAACTTCGGCATGGCGGCCGGACCCCGGTACCTGCCGGGTCTCGGCGCCAGCGAGCCGATGCCGCTGGTGGCGGAGGCCCGGCCGGACGAGATCGTCCGGGTCCACGAGCGCGACACCGTACGGATGTGCCGCCGCCTGGCCCGCCATGGATTCCTCATGGGCGGCTCCACCGGGACCGTCGTCAGCGGTGCCGCCCGCTGGCTGGAGCGGCACGCCGCCGACTCGCCCACCCTCACCGCGGTGGCCATCTCCGCCGACATGGGCGACCGCTACATCGAAACGGTCTACGACGACGCCTGGGTGCGGAGCACCTTCGGCGACCTCGCCAAGGAACAGGAAGAGAGCAATGGCTGAGCAGCAGGGTGGGCCCCCGCAGTTCTCCGTCGTCCCCGGCGCGGCGGTGCACCGCGGCCTCGAAGGGCGCAGGGCGGAGATCATCGACCTGGTGGAGGCCGCCTACCGCCGTCACGGCGAAGGCGGGACGGTCAACCCGCCCTCGTACTTCCTTCGCTTCCCCGACCGGCCCACCGCCCGGATCATCGCCCTGCCGGCCTCGGTCGGCGGCACGGAAGCCACCGACGGCACCGACGGCACCGACGGCACGGCCGACGGCGTCGGCACGGCCCTGGCGGCCGGTGTGGACGGGATCAAGTGGATCTCCAGCTTCCCCACCAACCTGGAGCGGGGCATCCCGCGCGCCTCCGCCGTCCTGCTGCTCAACGACCCGGCCACCGGCTACCCCTACGCCTGTCTGGAGGGGTCCATCATCAGCGCCGTGCGCACCGCCGCGTCGGCCGCCGCCGCGGCCCGGCGGATCGCCGCCCAGCGCGGGTCCACCCCCCGCCGCGTCGGCTTCTTCGGCACCGGCCTCATCGCCCGGTTCATCCAGGACTACCTGGCCGAACTCGACTGGGACGTCGACGAGTACCACGTCTTCGACCTGAGCGACGACTACGCCGGCTCCTTCGCCCGGCAGGTCCTGGAGCCCACCGGCCGGCCGGTCCGCGTCCACACCGGTGCCGAGGACCTCGTCCGCGCCTGCGACCTGATCGTCTTCGCCACCACCGCCGCCACCCCGCATGTGACCGACCCGGACTGGTTCTCCCACCACCCGCTGGTCCTGCATGTCTCGCTGCGGGACCTGGGCACCGACGTGATCCTGGACAGCGTCAACATCGTCGACGACGTCGAGCACGTACTGAAGGCCGACACCTCGGTGCACCTGGCCGAACAGCGCACCGGTGGCCGGGACTTCCTGGACGGCACGCTGTACGACGTCCTCACCGGCGAGGTCACCGTCCCCGCCGACCGGCCCGTGGTGTTCTCCCCCTTCGGGCTCGGCATCCTCGACCTCGCCGTCGGCGCCTATGTCCACCGCGCCGCCGTCGCGGCCGGAGAGGCCGTCGCCATCGGCGGCTTCTTCCACGAGCTGGACCGCCACCAGAGCGCGGGGGCGTCATGACACGCGCAACCGTCCCGGGGCCGTCCCCCGCCACGCCCGTCCTCGCCGCCCCGGCCCTCGCCCCGCTGCCGCTCGCGGAGGGCGCCGCGGCCCGCGCCCGCGCGCTCTGCCTGAGCCGGTCCGCGCGGTTCGACACCGCGACCGGCGTGCTCGACCACGTCGCCCGCTTCGCCGCCGCCACCCCCGACGCACCCGCCGTCGTCGACGGCGACACCACCCTCACCTATCCCGGACTGCTGGCCCGCGCCGACCGCTACCGCACCGCCCTCGCCACGGCGGGCTGCGGTGAGGGAAGCGTGGTGGCCGCTGTCGGCGACCGCTCGGCGGACACGATCGCCGCGTTCCTCGCCCTCGAAGGGCTCGGCGCCGTCTACCTGCCCCTCGCCACCGACTGGCCGGCCCAGCGGGTCACCGAGGTCCTGGAACGCGCCGCGGCCGGATTCCTGCTCGACTACTCGGGCGGACCGGGCGGCGGCGGGGCCGCCGGGGAGACCGCGGTCAAGGCGGCGGCCGGCCTGGGCACCACCATCGTCACGGCCCCCGGCGCGGGCGCCACCGGCCCTGGCGCCACCACCGGCCGTCCGGGCGCCACCCCGGTTCTTTGGGCCCCCGACGGCCGGGACCGGTCGCTGGAGCCCCGGTACTGCATCTTCACCTCCGGCACCACCGGCCGGCCCAAGGGCGCGGCCGTCGAGCACCGCGGCATGGTCAACCATCTGTGGGCCAAGGTCGCCGACCTGGACCTCACCGCCGATGACCGGCTCGCGTTCACCGCGCCGCTGGTCTTCGACATCGCCATCTGGCAGATGCTCGCCCCCCTCCTCGTCGGCGGTGCCGTCGTCGTCGTCCACCAGCCCTCCCTCGACTTCCCGCGCCGGGTGCGCACCGCCCTGGAGCGCACCGGCGTCACCGTCGTCGAGCTGGTGCCCACCGTCGTCGGCTGGCTCGTCGCCGAGGCCGAGCGGCGCGGCCCGGTGCTTCCGGCCCTGCGCTGGCTCATCTCCACCGGTGAGGAGCTCCGCCCCGAACTCGCCGCCCGCGCGCTCACGGCACTGCCCCACGTACGGCTGCTGAACGCCTACGGCCCCACCGAGTGCTCCGACGACGTCACCCACCACGAGGTGACCGCCGCCGACACCGGCCTGGACCGGCTGCCCGTCGGCGGGCCCGTCGACAACGCCCGCCTCTATCTGCTCGTCCACGAGGCGGCCGGGGTGAACGAGGCGGCCGGGGAGAACGGGGAGAACGAGGCGGCCGGGGGCGTGTGGCGGTCCGCCGAGCCCGGCGAGGCCGGGGAGCTCTTCGTCGGCGGCGTCGTCGTCGGACTCGGCTATGTGAACGACCCGGACAACAACGCCCGCGCGTTCTTCACCGACCCGCTGGACCCCGAGTCGCCCACCGGCCGGCTCTACCGCACCGGCGACCTGGCCCGCTTCGAGGACGGCACGGTGCTCTACCTCGGCCGGATCGACCGCCAGGTCAAGGTCGCCGGCGTCCGGATGGAGCTCGACGAGATCGAGACCGTCCTGCTGCGCCACCCGGCCGTGGACCGCGCCGCCGTCACCGTCCCCGTCGTCGACGGGAACCCCGCGCTCGCCGCCCACTACACGGTCCGTGGACCTGTGACGCCCGAGGAGCTCCGCGCCCATCTGGCCGGTTCCCTCCCCGAGGCGATGGTGCCGCGCCTGCTCACCGAGCTGGACGCGCTCCCCCTGACCCCCAACGGCAAGACCGACCACCGTGCGCTGCGCCGGCTCACGCAGGACGGCACGTCTCCCGCAGAGGTGTGACATGGCAGACCAGACCCCTTCCCGTGACCTGACCGCCGAGGACCTGCCCGTCCACTCCCGGCTGCTGCTGCGGATGGCCCGGCTCCGGCTCGGTGCCGACGACGTCGCCGCCATCCGCGAGCTGGCGAACCGCCCGGACCTCGACTGGGGCGCCTTCCTGGAGGCCGCCGCCTGGCACAAGCTGCTTCCGCTGATCGGCCGGCATGTCGACCGCCACCGGCTGGACCGCGCCTCCGGCGACCAGGCGGGCTTCCCCTACCCGTGGGTGTTCACCGGCGCCTACCTCGCCAACCGGGCCCGCAACCAGGGCCTGTCGGACGAGTTCGGGCGGGTCTTCGCCGAACTCTCCGCCGCGGGCCTGCGGTTCGCGGTCCGCAAGGGCTTCTCCCTCGGCGAGGGCGAGTACCACGACCCGGCGCTGCGCCGCATCGCCGACCTCGATGTCCTGCTCTCCCGCGAGGACGCCCGCGCCGCCCACGAGGTCCTGCTCCGCCTCGGTTACATCCAGGGCAAGGTCGCCGAGGACGGCGAGCGGATCGAGCCGTACAGCCGCGAGACGCAGGCGTTCTGGAAGATGAACCTCAGCAACCAGCTGCCGTACCGCAAGCCCGGTGGCCGTCCCGACATCACCGACTTCAACGTCGACATCTGCCATGACATCTTCCAGAAGAAGTCCGGGATCAGCGCGGGCGCCGCCGAACTGCTCGACCGTGCCGTGCCCACCGTGCTGTGCGGCGCCCCCGCCTGGGCGCCCGCTCCCGACGACCGGCTCCTGGACCTCTGCTCGCATCTGCACAAGGAGGCCACCAGCCTCCACTTCATCGAGGACCGCCAGGACCTCCAGCTGAGCAAGTTCCTCGACCTCGCCCTGGTCACGGAGGCCTGCGGGGAGGACGACTGGCAGCGGTTCCTCAAGCGGGTCGCCTCGGTCGGCGCCGAAGCCATCGTCTACTACGCGCTGCACTTCACCGCGGCGCTCTACCCGGAGGCCGTCCCCGCCCACGTCCTGGCCGCGCTGCGGCCCGAGGACACGGACTACCTGGAGCTGTACGGCTCCCTCGACGGCCAGAGCGCCCGCTGGGAGCAGCCCTTCCTGGAGCGGCTGTTCAACGCCCGCCGGCACACCGCCGGGACCCTCTCCAACGTCCCGCTCCAGTGAGCACCACCACCGTGCCCACCGCACCCACGGCGGGTGTCGCGACGGACCGGGAGCCGGGGCTGCTCGTCCTCAAGATCGGCGGCAGTCTCCTCTCCGACAAGGAGCACAGCGGGGAGACCGACCACGCGGCCATCGACGCCTACGCGCGCCTGGTCGCCGAGCTGGCCGCCGGCCGTCCGGGCCGGGTCATCCTGGTCACCGGCGGCGGCGCCCTCTGCCACCCGGTCGGCCTGCGGATCAAGGCCGCGAAGGACGACCCGTACGCGGCGGTCGCCCTCACCGAACCCGCCTTCCATATGCGCTGGGCGTGGACCACCGCGCTCCGCGCCCACGGAGCGCGCGCCGTGCCGCTCCAGACCACCTCGATGATCAACGAGCTGCCCGACGGCAGCACCGTCACCGAGACCGGGGTGGTGACCCGGCTCCTCGCGGAGGGCGCTCTGCCGGTCCTGTCCAGCGACTGCGTGGTCACCGCGGCCGGCACCCTGCGCATCCTCAGCAGCGACGACGTCCCCGGAGTGGTGCTCGACGCCGGTGTGGCCGCGGGACCCGTCCGGGTCGTCGCCCTCACCGACGTGGCCGGTATCCACCTGGCGAAGGACCGGGACAGCCCGGTCCTTCCGTACCTCGACCCCGACGACCTGACCGCCGCGCGGCGGCTGTTCTGGGACGACGCGTGGGATGCCACCGGAGCCATGGAGGGCAAGGTCGAGGCGCTCGCCGCGCACGCCCGCCGCGGCGCCGAGTGCGTCATCACCCGGGGCGGCTGCGGTCCGGGCGGCCTCGGGTATCTCTTCGCACCGCTGGACGCCTGGCCCGGCGACGTCCCCCGCACCCTGATCCGGCGTCGCGGGCCCGCCACCACCGAACCGCCCGCCGGGCGGCCCGCCGAACCGTCCGCCGCCCGCCTCACCGAACCGTCCCAGGAGGACCCCCTATGACCGGCACGCCCGGACGGCCCGACCGCGTCGTCCTGCTGAACCCGGGGCCTGTCAATGTGCACGACCGGGTCAGGGCCGCCCTGGCGGGTCCCGACGAGTGCCACCGGGAACCCGAGACCCAGGCGCTCCTCGGTACCGTCGCGGGCAAGATCACCGAGGTCTGCGGGGCCGCCCCGGACAGCCACGCGGCGGTCCTGCTCACCGGCTCCGGGACGGCGGGCCTGGAAGCCGTCGTCAGCTCGGTCGTCCCCGCCGAAGGCCGCCTGCTGGTGCTGGACAACGGCCACTACGGCGAGCGGCTGCTGCGTATCGCGGACGTCCACGGCATCGACAGCGTCCGGCTGGAGTTCGGCTGGGCCGCCCCGCTCGACCTCGGCACGGTCGGCAATGCGCTCGCCGCCGACCCGGGCATCACCCATGTCGCGGTCGTCCACCACGAGACCAGCACCGGCATGCTCAACCCGCTGCGCGACCTGGGCGCGCTGGTCGCCCGGCACGGCCGGTCCCTGATCGTCGACGCGATCAGCAGCCTCGGCGCCGAGGACCTGGACGTCGTCCGGGACCACATCGACTGGTGCGTCGGCACCGCCAACAAGTGCCTGGAGGGCATGCCCGGCATCAGCTTCGTCTGCGCCCCCCGCGAGCGCCTCGACGCACTCGCGGACCTTCCGGCCCGCACCTTCTATCTCGACCTGTCGGCGAACTACCGCGCCCAGGTACTCCAGGGCAGCCCGCAGTTCACTCCGGCCGTCCAGGTGCTGCGCGCCCTCGACACCGCCCTCGACCTCACCCTCGCCGAGGGCGTCGCGGCGCGGACCGCGCGCTACGCGGACCGCGCGGCCGAGCTCCGCGCCGGGCTCCAGGAGCGCGGCATCGACCTGCTTCTGCCGCCGGACCAGCGGGCCGGCTCGATCACCAACGCGCACCTGTCCAACGGCATGACGTACGACGAACTCCACGACGGTCTCAAGCGGCGCGGCTACGTGATCTACGCGACCCAGGAGAAGGCCGCGGGCGTCTTCCGCCTGGCCAACATGGGCCAGTTGACCGCCGCCGACATCGCGGGCTTCTTCCGCGCCTTCGATGAGGTCGTCGCCCGGTGCGATCCCCTGCCTGCCTGACCCTCCAGACCAGACCCAGACCAGTCCCAGCCCAGACCCCGCCTGGACCCACCGCCGGAACACCGGGCCGGGGATCCCAGGCCGAGAAGAGAGATGGAGCGGTGAGCCGGTGACAACCGACCCTTCCGTGAACGCTGCGCCGATTCACCTGGCGATCGTGGGCGGTGGCCCGACCTGCACCTACGTCCTGGAGCGCCTCGCCGCCCTGGTGCGCGACCGGCGGGACGCGGTCGCCCTGGAGATCGTGATCTACGACCTCTCGGGCGAGTTCGGACCCGGCCAGGTCCACAGCCCCGACCAGACGAGGACCAGCTACCTCAACCGCGTCGTCGGCCAGGTCGCCTTCGCCGCCGACGAGAGCGTCATCGACGCCGGGCCGCTGCTGACCGCGTCCGAGCGGCCCACGCTGCTCGACTGGTGCCGCGCGAAGTTCGAGGAGACCGGCGACCCCGTCTACGACCTGGTCGCCGAGGACTGGCCCAAGCGGTATCTGCACGGCGAGGCCCTGCGCGACCAGTTCCGCGGGTACGTCGAGATCCTGCGCGCCGCCGCGGGCGTCGAGGTGACCCTGCGGCAGGCCGAGGTGGTCGACCTGGAGGAGCGCGGCGACCGGTTCGCCGTCCTCACCGCCGACGGCGCCCCCGCCTACGAGGCCGACTACGTCCTCATGCTCACCGGCCACTCGTCCAACCGGCCGGAACTGGACCCGCGCCAGGCCCACCTGGCCCGGTTCGCCGACGCCCACCCGGCGGCGCACCTCATCCCCTCCGCGTACCCGCTGGAGCGGTCCCTCGACCCGGCCCACACCGGCCCCGGCACCACCGTCGCCTGCCTGGGCATGGGGCTCACCGGCATCGACGTGCTGCTGTACCTCACCGAGGGGCGCGGCGGCACCTTCGAGCGGGACGCCGACGGCGAGCTGGTCTACCGGCCGTGCGGCGCCGAACCCGACTCGATCGTCGCGTTCAGCCGCTCCGGTCTGTTCACCTTCGCCCGGCCGTACAACGAGAAGGAACGCGACATCGCGACCCTGGAGTACAAGGGTCCCTTCCTCACCACGGCCGCCGTGACCGGGCTGCGGGCGACCGTCGGCGTGCCGAACGTCATCGGCGGTGTCCCCAAGCGCCAACTCGACTTCGAGCGCCATGTCTTCCCGCTGATCCTGCTGGAGATGGCGCTGATCCAGTACGGGGTGCTGTTCGGCCCGGAGTTCCGCGAGGCCGCGATACGGGCCACGCAGCCCGCGTACGAGAAGTTCCTGGCCGACGCGGACGCCTTCGCCGACCACCACGAGGCCGGCGCGTTCCTCGTCGCGCCCGTCGAGGACCTCGCGCGGGACCTCGCGGACCAGGTCGACGGCGTCCTGGCCGGCCGTACCGCACTCAGCGTGCACGCCGGCGGCGGCTCCCAGGGCGTCCTGCCGCCGGTCGACCGGGCGGTGCGCTCCTTCCTGACCGTCGTGTACGGCGCGGAACCAGCCGGGGCGCTGCTCGCCCAGGCCGGCGACCCGCGCGCCTTCGCCGCCGCGGTCGCCGCGGCCGAGTCCCCGTGGCGGCACGCCACGCGGGCGGCCGACCACCGGTTCTCCTGGGAGCGGACCATCAACCCGGTGCCGGTGCCGGAGGGCGGTTACACGGGCCCCGAGGAGTATGTGGAGACATTCCTCGACTTCCTGGACCGGGACATCCGCTGGGCCGCCCAGGGCAACCTGAGCAACCCGGCGAAGGCCGCGGCCGACGCCGCCTGGCGCGACATGCGGGGCGTGGTGATCGAGGCGGTGGACTTCGGCGGGCTGCTCGCCTCCTCGCACCGCACCTTCCTCGGCGTGTACACGCCGCACCACAACCGGCTGTGCCAGGGCGCGTCGGTGGAGGCGATGGAGAAGGTCACCGCGCTGGTCAAGAGCGGCCGGGTCGACATCTCGGTCGGTCCGGGCGCCCGGGTGGAGTGCGACGAGGAGCGGGGCCTGTTCCGTGTCAGCGGCCCGGCCACCAGCACCGAGCGGTACGCGAACGCCCTGGTCGACGCGCGGGTCCACGGCTTCGACGCCGAGCGCGATGTCATGCCGGTCTACCCGAACCTGCTGCGCCGGGGCATCGTCCGCAAGTGGGCCAACCCCGGTATCGGGGAAGGTGACTTCGTCCCCGGCGGACTGGACCTCACCCCCGAGTTCCACCCGGTCCGCGCTGATGGCATTGTCGAGTCCCGGATCACGTTCCTGGGTCCGCCCAGCGAAGGCGTGATGTACCACCAGATCGGCGCCCTCCGGCCGAACAAGGACCACCACGTCATCCGGGACATCCTCTGCTGGATCCACGCCTTCATGCCGCAGGAGTCCACCGCCGGAGGGCAGCCGCAGCAGCCCGAAAGGAATCCGTCATGAGCACCTCCATCGACTACACCGCCCCCGAGTTCGGCGGTGTCGGCGTACCCGAGCGGCTGAAGGAGATCCGCGCCGCGCACGACCGGCTCCGCGCCGCCGCCGCGGAGATCACGGAGGAGGGTGCCCGCGAGGCGGTCCACCTCCCGGGCTGGACCCGCGGCCACGTCCTGATCCACCTCGCCGACCTGTCCAGGGCGTTCGCCCGCCAGGCCCGGTACGCCGCCGAGGGCAGGTCCATCGAGGTGTACGACGGCGGGCGGCCCACCCGCGACCGGCGCATCGAGGAACTGCACGGCGAGCCGGTCGCCTGGCTGCGGGAGCAGCTGGCGGAGGGCCTGACCGCGCTGGAGGAGGCCTGGGACGCGCTCGGCCCCGACGGCTGGGAGCTGCCCTGCGCCTACCGGAACTCGCCGCTGTTCGCGACCCAGCTCGCGTGGTGGCGGGAGACCGAGCTGCACACCGTCGACCTCACCGTCGGCTACGGCTCCGAGGAGTGGAGCGCCGCGCTCTCCTCGCACGTCGTCTCGTTCCTCACGGGCCGGCTGCCGCAGGGCGTCGTACTGAGCGCCGAGGACACCGGCGAGGAGTGGTCCACCGCCGCCGAGGGCGCGACCCCGGTGGCGGTGCGCGGCTCGCTGCGCTCGCTGGCCGCGTGGATCTCCGGCCGCCCGCACCCGGCCCTGCCGGTCGTGGACGGCGACCCGGCCGCGGCGCTGCCCGAGCTGACCGCCTGGCCGTAGGACACCCGGTGGCGGTGGGCCCGCGCCCCGC
>NZ_JBHVHF010000060.1:0-32498 GCF_042800315.1 Streptomyces sp. NPDC057638 | reverse complement strand
CGTCACCGGTGTGGGGGCCGGTTTCTCGTTGTCCCGCTGTCAGTGGCGTCGGCTACGGTTCAGGAAGATCGGCAGCGTACGAGGGGCGGGGTTATGGGCAAGCTGAGGGGAAGGCGCCTGGGCGTGGCGGTCACGGCGGTGGCCGTGGTGGCGGGCGTGGCGGGCTGCGGGACCGAGCAGGGGCCGGGGGAGTCCCGGAGCGCCACCCAGGTGCTCCGCGCCGCCTATGAGAAGACCGCCGAGGCCAAGTCGGCGAAGTTCACCATGGAGATGGACACACCGGGCGGGCTGGCGGGTGGCTCGCTGAAGATGACCGGGGTCATGGGCTGGGATCCCGCGGCCATGGACATGTCGGTCACCGGCTCTCCCTTCGCCGGTGCCGCGGGCGCGCCCGGCGAGGCCCGGATGAAGATGGTGGACGAGGCCGTCTATGTCGACCTGGGCTCCCAGGCCCCCGCGTCGCTCGGCGGCAAGCGGTGGCTGAAGCTCGACCTCGGGGCCGCCGCCGGAATGGTGCCCGACAAGGAGCTGGCGAAGCTCGTCACCGGCGGCCTGGAGCAGCTCAACGAGAACCCGGCCGAGCGGCTCGCCCTGCTGCTCGACTCGCCGAATGTGAAGAAGGTCGGCGAGGAGCGGATCGACGGCGTCGCGGCCGAGCACTACAAGGGCACCGTGTCGGTCCAGGAGATGCTCACCGCCGAGGGGGTACTGGAGGTTCTCAAGCCCCAGGAGCGCCAGAAGCTGCTGGCCAACCTGGAGAAGGCGGGCGTCCAGAGCTATGAGACCGAGGTCTGGGTCAACGAGGACGACCTCCCGGTGAAGACGGACGTGACGATGAACACGCCCCAGGGCGAGGTCGGGGTCGTGACCACCTTCTCGGAGTACGGCGCGAAGGCCGCCGTCAGCGCGCCGCCCGCGGGACAGACGGCTGATCTGCTCCAGGACCTGCTCAAGGGCACCGGCATAGGGGAGAAGCTCGGCCAGAAGGCGCGCGCGTCGGCGGAGGGCCTCGGCGCGGTCCTGAGCTGACCTCCGCGGGGCATGTGCCCCGCTCATCAGCCTGAGCCACCGTCTGCCCGCCGCGGGGAGGCGCCGCCACCTCACCCCCGCCCAGGGCCGCTTCCCTGCGAGCCGTACGGGCCGCACAGGGGCGGCGGACGGCTCTCCTGAGTCCCGGGGTGGGTGGAGCCGCGCCCGAGGTGGCGGGGGTTCTCCGCCGTGGGCGGGTTGGCCGATTTGCCTGGGTGGGGGTGCGCGGCGTACGGTGCTCCGGAAGCCAAAGACCGCTGGTCGTTGCCGCGTGCTCTCACGAGGGTGCGGCGACCGAAGGATCCGCTCATCGCGGACGACCCGCGCAGGTGTCAGTGGAGAAGCTCCCGGAATCCGTTTCGGTTGAGCTACGCCCCGTGCGCCTGCGCCGGGGCGTTTCGTTTTGTCAGGTATCTCCTTCGGGTCCGCGCGGTCCTCATCACCCGGAAGGAGGCCGACGCTCATGGCAAGGCCCGACAAGGCTGCCGCGGTAGCCGAGCTCGCGGACCAGTTCCGCGGCTCGAACGCCGCCGTGCTGACCGAGTACCGGGGTCTCACCGTGGCTCAGCTCAAGCAGCTGCGCCGTTCGCTCGGTGAGAACGCCCAGTACGCCGTGGTGAAGAACACGCTGACCAAGATTGCGGCCAACGAGGCCGGGATCGACTCGCTCGACGACCTGTTCAACGGTCCGACGGCGGTCGCCTTCGTCACCGGTGACCCGGTGGTGTCGGCGAAGGGTCTTCGTGACTTCGCCAAGGACAACCCGAATCTGATCATCAAGGGCGGTGTCCTTGATGGCAAGGCGCTGTCCGCCGATGACATCAAGAAGCTCGCGGACCTCGAGTCCCGCGAGGTTCTGCTCGCCAAGCTGGCGGGCGCCATGAAGGGCAAGCAGTCCCAGGCTGCCGCGCTCTTCCAGGCGCTTCCCTCGAAGTTCGTCCGCACCGCGGAGGCGCTTCGTGCCAAGCAGGCCGAGCAGGGCGGTGCCGAGTAATTCGGCTCGCGCACTGACCGGAGCTGCCTGAACGCACCGGTCGCAGCGGGCCGCACGCCCGCCGTCATATACAACCGGCACCAGCCGAATGAGTGGAAGGATCGCCCATCATGGCGAAGCTCAGCCAGGAAGACCTGCTTGCCCAGTTCGACGAGATGACCCTCATCGAGCTCTCTGAGTTCGTGAAGGCCTTCGAGGAGCGCTTCGACGTCACCGCCGCCGCTCCGGTCGCCGTCGCCGCCGGTGTCCCGGGTGCCCCGGCCGCCGAGGCCGCCGAGGAGCAGGACGAGTTCGACGTCATCCTCACCGGCGCCGGCGAGAAGAAGATCCAGGTCATCAAGGTCGTGCGTGAGCTGACCTCCCTGGGTCTGAAGGAGGCCAAGGACCTCGTGGACGGCACCCCGAAGCCGGTCCTGGAGAAGGTCTCCAAGGAGGCCGCTGAGAAGGCCGCCGAGTCCCTCAAGGGCGCCGGCGCCTCCGTCGAGGTCAAGTGACCTCGGTGACACTCTGTGTCACTCTGCGTTGCTTCTGAGTCCCGCGTGACTCTCTGAGCCCTTCTGGGGCTTGGCCAAGGGCGATCACCCATCAGGGTGGTCGCCCTTCGGCGTTCCGGAGCCCGCGTTGCGGATCCCGTCATGACGAGTATGGTGATCATCGCCGTGCGCGTCCGTCCCTGGTCAGCCGGGGGACCGTGACGATCCCCGCATCTGGTTTGGGCTGAGGGGCCTTGACGAACCGCACGCAGCGCGCAATTCTCAGGACGCGTCGTCACATACGATCCGTATCCGAGGCATGGATCGACGGCCGAGTGGGCAGTATCGAGGTGCGCCTCATGGCGCGGGGTAGCGCGGAGTTGAGAACAACGAGGGTTCAGAGAAACCCGCACTGGACATCAGTGGGCCAAGTGGCTACACTGACCCTTTGCGCTGCCTGTTAGCTGCCCCCTGCCCGTCACCAGGGGCATCCCCTCGCATGAGCACTGCTGTTGGAGACCTCCCTGACCTGGGATTTCTTCCTCTGTGCACGGCTTGGGACCGGTACGCGCGTAGTGAGTCCGAGCCCTCGGAAGGACCCCCTCTTGGCCGCCTCGCGCAACGCCTCGACCGCGAATACGAACAACGGCGCCAGCACTGCCCCGCTGCGCATCTCCTTTGCAAAGATCAAGGAGCCTCTTGAGGTTCCGAACCTCCTCGCGCTCCAGACCGAGAGCTTCGACTGGCTGCTCGGCAACGCCGCGTGGAAGGCTCGGGTCGAGGCGGCTCTGGAGAGTGGACAGGACGTCCCCACCAAGTCCGGTCTGGAGGAGATCTTCGAGGAGATCTCCCCGATCGAGGACTTCAGCGGGTCGATGTCGCTGACCTTCCGCGACCACCGCTTCGAGCCTCCGAAGAACTCGATCGACGAGTGCAAGGAGCGCGACTTCACCTTCGCCGCGCCGCTCTTCGTCACCGCCGAGTTCACCAACAACGAGACCGGCGAGATCAAGTCCCAGACGGTCTTCATGGGCGACTTCCCGCTCATGACCAACAAGGGCACCTTCGTGATCAACGGCACCGAGCGTGTCGTGGTCTCGCAGCTCGTCCGGTCCCCCGGTGTCTACTTCGACTCCTCCATCGACAAGACGTCCGACAAGGACATCTACACCGCCAAGATCATCCCCTCCCGGGGTGCCTGGCTGGAGATGGAGATCGACAAGCGCGACATGGTCGGTGTCCGTATCGACCGCAAGCGCAAGCAGTCCGTCACCGTCCTCCTCAAGGCGCTCGGCTGGACCACCGAGCAGATCCTCCAGGAGTTCGGCGAGTACGAGTCGATGCGCGCCACCCTGGAGAAGGACCACACCCAGGGTCAGGACGACGCGCTCCTCGACATCTACCGCAAGCTCCGTCCGGGCGAGCCGCCGACGCGTGAGGCCGCCCAGACGCTGCTGGAGAACCTCTACTTCAACCCGAAGCGCTACGACCTGGCCAAGGTCGGCCGCTACAAGGTCAACAAGAAGCTCGGCGCCGACGAGCCGCTGGACGCGGGCGTCCTCACCACCGACGATGTCATCGCGACCATCAAGTACCTGGTCAAGCTGCACGCCGGCGAGGTCGAGACGATCGGCGAGAACGGTTCGCAGATCGTCGTCGAGACCGACGACATCGACCACTTCGGCAACCGTCGTCTGCGGAATGTCGGCGAGCTGATCCAGAACCAGGTCCGTACGGGTCTCGCCCGTATGGAGCGCGTGGTGCGTGAGCGGATGACCACGCAGGACGTCGAGGCGATCACGCCGCAGACCCTGATCAACATCCGGCCGGTCGTCGCCTCCATCAAGGAGTTCTTCGGCACCAGCCAGCTCTCGCAGTTCATGGACCAGAACAACCCGCTGTCGGGGCTCACCCACAAGCGCCGTCTGTCGGCGCTCGGCCCGGGTGGTCTCTCCCGTGAGCGGGCGGGCTTCGAGGTCCGTGACGTGCACCCCTCGCACTACGGCCGCATGTGCCCGATCGAGACGCCCGAAGGCCCGAACATCGGTCTGATCGGCTCGCTGGCCTCGTACGGCCGGGTGAACGCGTTCGGCTTCGTCGAGACGCCGTACCGCAAGGTCGTCGAGGGTCAGGTCACCGACGAGGTCGACTACCTGACCGCCGACGAGGAGGACCGCTTCGTCATCGCGCAGGCGAACGCGACCCTCAACGACGACCTGCACTTCACCGAGCCGCGTGTGCTGGTCCGCCGTCGTGGTGGCGAGGTCGACTACGTCCCGCCGACCGAGGTCGACTACATGGACGTCTCGCCGCGCCAGATGGTGTCGGTCGCGACCGCCATGATCCCCTTCCTCGAGCACGACGACGCCAACCGTGCCCTCATGGGCGCGAACATGATGCGCCAGGCCGTGCCGCTGATCACCGCCGAGGCGCCGCTGGTCGGCACCGGCATGGAGTACCGCTGCGCGGTCGACGCCGGCGACGTCATCAAGGCCGAGAAGGACGGTGTGGTCCAGGAGGTCTCCGCGGACTACATCACCGTCGGCAACGACGACGGCACCTACACCACCTACCGGGTGGCCAAGTTCTCCCGCTCCAACCAGGGCACCTCGGTCAACCAGAAGGTGATCGTCTCCGAGGGCGACCGCGTCATCGAGGGCCAGGTCCTCGCCGACGGGCCGGCGACCCAAGAGGGCGAGATGGCGCTCGGCAAGAACCTCCTCGTGGCGTTCATGCCGTGGGAGGGCCACAACTACGAGGACGCGATCATCCTGTCGCAGCGCCTCGTCCAGGACGACGTCCTCTCCTCGATCCACATCGAGGAGCACGAGGTCGACGCCCGTGACACCAAGCTGGGCCCCGAGGAGATCACCCGGGACATCCCGAACGTCTCCGAGGAGGTCCTCGCCGACCTCGACGAGCGCGGCATCATCCGCATCGGCGCCGAGGTCGTCGCCGGGGACATCCTGGTCGGCAAGGTCACCCCGAAGGGCGAGACCGAGCTGACGCCGGAGGAGCGCCTGCTCCGCGCGATCTTCGGTGAGAAGGCGCGTGAGGTCCGTGACACCTCGCTGAAGGTGCCGCACGGCGAGATCGGCAAGGTCATCGGCGTGCGCGTCTTCGACCGCGAGGAGGGCGACGAGCTTCCCCCGGGCGTCAACCAGCTCGTCCGGGTCTACGTGGCCCAGAAGCGCAAGATCACCGACGGTGACAAGCTCGCCGGACGCCACGGCAACAAGGGTGTCATCTCCAAGATCCTCCCGATCGAGGACATGCCGTTCCTGGAGGACGGCACCCCGGTCGACATCATCCTCAACCCGCTCGGCGTCCCGTCCCGAATGAACCCGGGACAGGTCCTGGAGATCCACCTCGGCTGGCTCGCCAGCCAGGGCTGGAAGGTCGAGGGCAACGAGGAGTGGATGGAGCGGCTGAAGTCGATCGGCGCGGACCACGTCCAGCCCGGCACCAATGTCGCCACCCCCGTCTTCGACGGTGCCCGCGAGGACGAGATCGCCGGTCTCTTCGAGTCCACGATCCCCAACCGCGACGGTGACCGCATGGTCCTCCCGTCCGGTAAGGCGAGAATGTTCGACGGCCGCTCCGGCGAGCCGTTCCCGGACCCGATCTCGGTCGGGTACATGTACATCCTCAAGCTCCACCACCTGGTCGACGACAAGCTGCACGCCCGGTCGACCGGTCCGTACTCGATGATCACCCAGCAGCCGCTGGGTGGTAAGGCCCAGTTCGGTGGCCAGCGCTTCGGAGAGATGGAGGTGTGGGCGCTGGAGGCTTACGGCGCCGCCTACGCCCTCCAGGAGCTGCTGACCATCAAGTCCGACGACGTCACCGGCCGTGTGAAGGTCTACGAGGCCATCGTCAAGGGCGAGAACATCCCCGAGCCCGGCATCCCCGAGTCCTTCAAGGTGCTCATCAAGGAGATGCAGTCCCTGTGCCTCAACGTGGAGGTGCTGTCCTCGGACGGCATGTCCATCGAGATGCGCGACACCGACGAGGACGTCTTCCGCGCTGCGGAGGAGCTCGGCATCGACCTGTCCCGGCGCGAGCCGAGCAGCGTCGAAGAGGTCTGACGGGTTCTGGTCCGGGTCTCTTCCGAGACCCGGGCCTTGCCCCGGACCCCGTACAGACCACTTTGAGACACAACCCTGAGAGGGATTGACGCATAGTGCTCGACGTCAACTTCTTCGACGAGCTTCGGATCGGCCTGGCCACCGCTGACGACATCCGCCAGTGGTCCCATGGCGAGGTCAAGAAGCCCGAGACCATCAACTACCGCACGCTCAAGCCGGAAAAGGACGGGCTCTTCTGCGAGAAGATCTTCGGCCCCACCCGGGACTGGGAGTGCTACTGCGGTAAGTACAAGCGTGTCCGCTTCAAGGGCATCATCTGTGAGCGCTGTGGCGTCGAGGTCACCCGCGCCAAGGTGCGCCGTGAGCGGATGGGCCACATTGAGCTGGCCGCCCCGGTCACGCACATCTGGTACTTCAAGGGCGTTCCCTCCCGCCTGGGCTATCTGCTCGACCTGGCGCCGAAGGACCTGGAGAAGGTCATCTACTTCGCCGCGTACATGATCACGTACGTGGACGAGGAGCGCCGGACCCGCGATCTGCCCTCGCTGGAGGCGCATGTCTCCGTCGAGCGCCAGCAGATCGAGAACCGTCGCGACGCCGACCTGGAAGCCCGCGCCAAGAAGCTCGAGACCGACCTGGCCGAGCTGGAGGCCGAGGGCGCCAAGGCCGACGTCCGCCGCAAGGTGCGTGAGGGCGCCGAGCGCGAGATGAAGCAGCTCCGTGACCGCGCCCAGCGCGAGATCGACCGCCTCGACGAGGTGTGGAACCGCTTCAAGAACCTCAAGGTCCAGGACCTGGAGGGCGACGAGCTGCTCTACCGCGAGCTGCGCGACCGCTTCGGCACCTACTTCGACGGCTCGATGGGCGCCGCCGCGCTCCAGAAGCGCCTGGAGTCCTTCGACCTCGACGAGGAGGCCGAGCGCCTCCGCGAGATCATCCGTACCGGCAAGGGCCAGAAGAAGACCCGTGCGCTCAAGCGCCTCAAGGTCGTCTCCGCCTTCCTCCAGACCAGCAACAGCCCCAAGGGCATGGTGCTGGACTGCGTGCCGGTCATCCCGCCGGACCTGCGTCCGATGGTGCAGCTGGACGGTGGCCGCTTCGCGACCTCCGACCTCAACGACCTGTACCGCCGTGTGATCAACCGGAACAACCGTCTCAAGCGTCTCCTTGACCTCGGTGCCCCCGAGATCATCGTGAACAACGAGAAGCGGATGCTCCAGGAGGCCGTCGACGCGCTGTTCGACAACGGCCGTCGCGGCCGTCCGGTCACCGGTCCGGGCAACCGTCCGCTGAAGTCCCTCAGCGACATGCTCAAGGGCAAGCAGGGTCGTTTCCGTCAGAACCTGCTCGGTAAGCGTGTGGACTACTCCGCGCGTTCCGTGATCGTCGTCGGTCCGCAGCTCAAGCTGCACCAGTGCGGTCTGCCGAAGGCGATGGCGCTGGAGCTCTTCAAGCCGTTCGTGATGAAGCGCCTGGTCGACCTGAACCACGCGCAGAACATCAAGTCGGCCAAGCGCATGGTCGAGCGCGGCCGCACCGTGGTGTACGACGTCCTCGAAGAGGTCATCGCCGAGCACCCGGTGCTGCTGAACCGTGCGCCCACCCTGCACCGCCTGGGCATCCAGGCCTTCGAGCCGCAGCTGGTCGAGGGCAAGGCCATCCAGATCCACCCGCTCGTCTGCACCGCGTTCAACGCGGACTTCGACGGTGACCAGATGGCCGTCCACCTGCCGCTCTCCGCGGAGGCGCAGGCCGAGGCGCGCATCCTGATGCTCTCCTCGAACAACATCCTCAAGCCGGCCGACGGCCGTCCGGTCACCATGCCCACCCAGGACATGGTGCTCGGCCTCTTCTTCCTCACCACGGACGAGGAGGAGCGCGAGGTGCGCGGCGAGGGCCGTTCCTTCGGCTCCACCGCCGAGGCGATCATGGCCTTCGACGCCCGGGAGCTCTCGCTCCAGGCGAAGGTCGACATCCGCTTCCCGGTCGGCACCATCCCGCCCCGCGGCTGGACCCCGCCGGCGCAGGAGGAAGGCGAGCCGGAGTGGCAGCAGGGTGACAGCTTCCGGCTGAAGACCACCCTCGGCCGCGCGCTCTTCAACGAGCTGCTGCCGGAGGACTACCCCTTCGTCGACTACTCGGTGGGCAAGAAGCAGCTCTCGGAGATCGTCAACGATCTCGCCGAGCGCTACCCCAAGGTCATCGTGGCGGCGACGCTCGACAACCTGAAGGCGTCGGGCTTCTTCTGGGCGACCCGTTCCGGTGTCACCGTCGCCGTGTCGGACATCGTCGTCCCGGACGCGAAGAAGGAGATCGTCGCGTCGTACGAGGCTCAGGACGAGAAGGTCCAGAAGCAGTACGAGCGTGGTCTGATCACCAAGGAAGAGCGCACCAACGAGCTCATCAAGATCTGGACCCGGGCGACCAACGAGGTCGCCGAGGCGATGAACGCGAACTTCCCGAAGACCAACCCCATCTTCATGATGGTGGACTCGGGTGCTCGTGGAAACATGATGCAGATGCGTCAGATCGCCGGTATGCGTGGTCTGGTGTCGAACGCCAAGAACGAGACGATTCCGCGTCCGATCAAGGCGTCCTTCCGCGAGGGTCTGTCCGTGCTGGAGTACTTCATCTCCACCCACGGTGCCCGTAAGGGTCTGGCGGACACCGCCCTGCGTACCGCCGACTCGGGTTACCTCACCCGTCGTCTGGTGGACGTCTCGCAGGACGTCATCATCCGCGAGGAGGACTGCGGCACCGAGCGTGGCCTCAAGCTGCGGATCGCCGAGCGGGACACCGAGGGCAGGCTGCGCAAGGCCGACGACGTCGAGACGTCGGTGTACGCGCGGATGCTGGCCGAGGACGTCGTCGTCGACGGCAAGGTCATCGCGCCCGCCAATGTCGACCTCGGCGATGTCCTGATCGACGCCCTGGTCGGGGCCGGTGTCGAGGAGGTCAAGACCCGTTCGGTGCTGACCTGTGAGTCGGCCGTCGGCACCTGTGCCTTCTGCTACGGACGCTCGCTGGCCACCGGCAAGCTGGTCGACATCGGTGAGGCGGTCGGCATCATCGCCGCCCAGTCCATCGGTGAGCCCGGTACCCAGCTGACGATGCGTACCTTCCACACCGGTGGTGTGGCCGGTGACGACATCACCCAGGGTCTGCCGCGTGTCGTCGAGCTCTTCGAGGCCCGTACGCCCAAGGGTGTCGCCCCGATCTCGGAGGCGGCCGGCCGCGTCCGTATCGAGGAGACCGAGAAGACCAAGAAGCTCGTCGTCACCCCGGACGACGGCAGCGACGAGACGGCGTTCCCGATCTCGAAGCGTGCCCGTCTGCTGGTGGGCGAGGGCGACCACGTCGAGGTGGGCCAGAAGCTCACCGTGGGTGCCACCAACCCGCATGACGTGCTGCGCATCCTCGGCCAGCGGGCCGTCCAGGTCCACCTGGTCGGCGAGGTCCAGAAGGTCTACAACTCGCAGGGTGTGTCGATCCACGACAAGCACATCGAGATCATCATCCGGCAGATGCTGCGCCGGGTGACGATCATCGAGTCCGGCGACGCGGAGCTGCTGCCGGGCGAGCTGGTCGAGCGCTCGAAGTTCGAGACCGAGAACCGTCGTGTGGTCACCGAGGGCGGTCACCCCGCCTCCGGCCGTCCGCAGCTGATGGGTATCACCAAGGCGTCGCTGGCCACCGAGTCGTGGCTGTCGGCGGCGTCCTTCCAGGAGACGACCAGGGTCCTGACCGACGCGGCGATCAACGCCAAGTCGGACTCCCTGATCGGCCTCAAGGAGAACGTCATCATCGGTAAGCTCATCCCGGCCGGTACGGGTCTCGCCCGTTACCGCAACATCCGGGTGGAGCCCACCGAGGAGGCCAAGGCCGCGATGTACTCGGCCGTCGGCTACGACGACATCGACTACTCGCCGTTCGGCACGGGCTCCGGCCAGGCCGTGCCGCTGGAGGACTACGACTACGGTCCGTACAACCAGTAAGGCGTGTGAGTGACACGGAGGGCGGTCATCCCGGAAGGGTGGCCGCCCTCCGGCGTGTGCGGGCCCGCTCACCGGCGGCCCTCAGCGGGGTGGCCGGGCGACGGGGTCGCCCTCCTCGCCGCTGCCGGTGTGCTGAATGAGTACGTTGGCGAAGGCGGCGGCCTCCCGGAGCTGGGCGAGCTGGTTCCGTGCGGCGAGGAGATGGGCCTCGCGCAGGGGCTCGTGCCGCCGGGTGAGCAGGTCGCAGAGCAAATAGCCGGGCGCGCCGCCGTGCTCCGCCCGTACGCCGTCCTCCGCGCCGATCCGGGCGAGGTCGGTGCGGGCGGTATCCCGTACCAGCGCCCGTACGGAGGTGACCTTCAGCACGTGGAGGAGCATCAGCGCGGCGGTGCGGCGGCCGGAGAACGGCACCCCGGACAGGACCAGCAGCCGTTGTGGCGTCGGGGCGGCGGGGTTGCCGATGGCCGCGTGGGGGGTATGCTCCGGCCAACCCGCGCTCCGCCCGCGTCGCGCCCGTACCGGGCCGCCCGCCCTCTCCGTCACCCGTTCGGAGCAGCGTTCTCCGAGGTCGGCGAGGGATCCGTACGCGCGTGCATTTGTTTTGACCGCAGCCCATGCGGTAGGTACGCTCTGACCTTGTGCCTGGGGTGTGCCTGGGCTCCTGTGCGTGTCCTCAACCGCACGGAGAGTCCGTTCATGGCCACCGCAATCTGCGCCCTTTCCGCCCTCGGCGGCGAGCCTCGCAGTTTCGACACACCCGACCGCGTGGGTCGGTGACGTTCCAGGTTAGTTTCATGAACGGCACACAGAAACCGGAGACGTAGTGCCTACGATCCAGCAGCTGGTCCGTAAGGGCCGGCAGGACAAGGTCGAGAAGAACAAGACGCCCGCACTTGAGGGTTCCCCTCAGCGTCGTGGCGTCTGCACGCGTGTGTTCACGACCACCCCGAAGAAGCCGAACTCGGCCCTCCGTAAGGTCGCGCGTGTGCGTCTGACCTCTGGGATCGAGGTCACGGCCTACATTCCGGGTGAGGGGCACAACCTGCAGGAGCACTCCATCGTGCTCGTGCGTGGTGGCCGAGTGAAGGACCTGCCGGGTGTTCGCTACAAGATCATCCGCGGTTCCCTCGACACTCAGGGTGTCAAGAACCGCAAGCAGGCCCGCAGCCGCTACGGCGCCAAGAAGGAGAAGTAAGAATGCCTCGTAAGGGCCCCGCCCCGAAGCGCCCGGTCATCATCGACCCGGTCTACGGCTCTCCTCTGGTGACGTCGCTCATCAACAAGATCCTGCTGAACGGCAAGCGCTCCACCGCCGAGCGGATCGTCTACGGCGCCATGGAGGGTCTCCGCGAGAAGACCGGCAATGACCCGGTCATCACGCTGAAGCGCGCGCTTGAGAACGTCAAGCCCGCCCTTGAGGTCAAGTCCCGCCGTGTCGGTGGCGCCACCTACCAGGTGCCGATCGAGGTCAAGCCCGGTCGCGCCTCCACCCTCGCGCTGCGCTGGCTCGTCGGGTACTCCCGCGCCCGCCGCGAGAAGACCATGACCGAGCGCCTCATGAACGAACTGCTCGACGCCTCCAACGGCCTCGGCGCTTCGGTCAAGAAGCGTGAGGACACGCACAAGATGGCCGAGTCCAACAAGGCCTTCGCGCACTACCGCTGGTAGTCGCTACCCCCATCGAGACCGAGAGAAGACTGAGCCATATGGCCACCACTTCGCTTGACCTGGCCAAGGTCCGCAACATCGGGATCATGGCCCACATCGACGCGGGCAAGACGACGACCACCGAGCGCATCCTCTTCTACACCGGTGTGAGCTACAAGATCGGTGAAGTCCACGATGGCGCCGCCACGATGGACTGGATGGAGCAGGAGCAGGAGCGCGGCATCACGATCACGTCCGCCGCGACGACCTGTCACTGGCCGCTCGAGGACGTCGATCACACCATCAACATCATCGACACCCCGGGTCACGTCGACTTCACCGTCGAGGTGGAGCGTTCGCTCCGCGTGCTCGACGGTGCCGTCACCGTGTTCGACGGTGTCGCCGGTGTTGAGCCGCAGTCCGAGACCGTCTGGCGTCAGGCGGACCGCTACGGCGTGCCGCGTATCTGCTTCGTCAACAAGCTCGACCGCACCGGTGCCGAGTTCCACCGCTGTGTCGACATGATCAGCGACCGCCTGGGCGCGACGCCGATCGTGATGCAGCTGCCGATCGGCGCCGAGGCCGACTTCAAGGGTGTCGTCGACCTCGTCACCATGAAGGCGTTCGTCTGGTCCGCCGAGGCGACCAAGGGCGAGATGTACGACATCGTCGACATCCCGGACACGCACGCCGAGGCTGCCGAGGAGTACCGCGGCAAGCTGCTGGAGACCGTGGCCGAGAACGACGAAGAGGTCATGGAGCTGTACCTGGAGGGCCAGGAGCCCTCGGTGGAGCAGCTCTACGCCGCGATCCGTCGTATCACCATCGCCTCCGGCAAGTCCTCCGACACCACGGTCACCCCGGTGTTCTGTGGTACCGCGTTCAAGAACAAGGGCGTCCAGCCCCTGCTCGACGCGGTCGTGCGCTACCTGCCCTCGCCCCTGGACGTCGAGGCCATCGAGGGCCACGACGTCAAGGACCCCGAGGTCGTCGTGAAGCGCAAGCCGTCGGTGGACGAGCCTCTCTCGGCGCTGGCGTTCAAGATCATGAGCGACCCGCACCTCGGCAAGCTCACCTTCGTGCGCGTCTACTCCGGCCGTCTGCAGTCCGGCACCTCGGTGCTGAACTCCGTGAAGGGCCGCAAGGAGCGCATCGGCAAGATCTACCGTATGCACGCCAACAAGCGTGAGGAGATCGAGTCGGTGGGCGCGGGCGACATCGTCGCCGTCATGGGCCTGAAGCAGACCACCACCGGTGAGACGCTGAGCGACGAGAAGAACCCGGTGATCCTGGAGTCCATGGACTTCCCGGCGCCGGTCATCGAGGTCGCGATCGAGCCCAAGTCCAAGGGTGACCAGGAGAAGCTGGGTGTCGCCATCCAGCGTCTCGCGGAGGAGGACCCCTCCTTCCAGGTGCACACCAACGAGGAGACCGGCCAGACCGTCATCGGCGGTATGGGTGAGCTCCACCTTGAGGTGCTCGTCGACCGTATGCGTCGCGAGTTCAAGGTCGAGGCCAACGTCGGCAAGCCCCAGGTCGCGTACCGCGAGACGATCCGCAAGGCCGTCGAGCGCGTGGACTACACCCACAAGAAGCAGACCGGTGGTACCGGTCAGTTCGCCAAGGTGCAGATCGCGATCGAGCCGATCGAGGGCGGCGACGCCTCGTACGAGTTCGTCAACAAGGTCACCGGCGGTCGTGTCCCCAAGGAGTACATCCCCTCGGTGGACGCGGGTGCGCAGGAGGCCATGCAGTTCGGCATCCTGGCGGGCTACGAGATGACGGGCGTCCGCGTCACGCTTCTCGACGGTGGCTACCACGAGGTCGACTCCTCCGAGCTCGCCTTCAAGATCGCCGGTTCGCAGGCGTTCAAGGAGGCCGCTCGTAAGGCCAGCCCCGTGCTCCTTGAGCCGATGATGGCCGTCGAGGTCACCACGCCCGAGGACTACATGGGCGATGTCATCGGTGACATCAACTCCCGCCGTGGCCAGATCCAGGCCATGGAGGAGCGGGCCGGTGCCCGGGTCGTCAAGGGCCTGGTGCCGCTCTCGGAGATGTTCGGCTACGTCGGCGACCTCCGCAGCAAGACCTCGGGTCGCGCAAGCTACTCGATGCAGTTCGACTCCTACGCCGAGGTTCCCCGGAACGTCGCCGAGGAGATCATCGCGAAGGCCAAGGGCGAGTAACTCACCCGAGTACACGCTTTAGGCTTGTTCCCGGAGCCCGTAGGGGACATTTCCGCCCGATCCACACGAAACGGCGGGGATGTCCCCGGGCACCGGTATCCCAGCAAAGATCACCTGGCGCCGATGAGTAAGGCGTACAGAACCACTCCACAGGAGGACCCCAGTGGCGAAGGCGAAGTTCGAGCGGACTAAGCCGCACGTCAACATCGGCACCATCGGTCACATTGACCACGGTAAGACGACCCTCACGGCCGCCATTACCAAGGTGCTGCACGACAAGTACCCGGACCTGAACGAGGCCTCGGCCTTCGATCAGATCGACAAGGCTCCCGAAGAGCGCCAGCGCGGTATCACCATCTCCATCGCGCACGTCGAGTACCAGACGGAGTCGCGTCACTACGCGCACGTCGACTGCCCGGGTCACGCGGACTACATCAAGAACATGATCACCGGTGCCGCGCAGATGGACGGCGCCATCCTCGTGGTCGCCGCCACCGACGGCCCGATGCCGCAGACCAAGGAGCACGTCCTCCTGGCCCGCCAGGTCGGCGTTCCGTACATCGTCGTCGCCCTGAACAAGGCCGACATGGTGGACGACGAGGAGATCCTGGAGCTCGTCGAGCTCGAGGTCCGTGAGCTCCTCACCGAGTACGAGTTCCCGGGCGACGACGTTCCGGTCGTCAAGGTCTCCGCGCTCAAGGCCCTTGAGGGCGACGCGGAGTGGGGCGAGTCCGTCCTCAACCTGATGAACGCCGTGGACGAGGCCATCCCGCAGCCCGAGCGTGACGTCGACAAGCCGTTCCTGATGCCGATCGAGGACGTCTTCACGATCACCGGTCGTGGCACCGTCGTCACCGGTCGTATCGAGCGTGGTGTCCTCAAGGTCAACGAGACCGTCGACATCATCGGCATCAAGACCGAGAAGACCACCACCACGGTCACCGGCATCGAGATGTTCCGCAAGCTGCTCGACGAGGGCCAGGCCGGTGAGAACGTCGGTCTGCTCCTCCGTGGCATCAAGCGCGAGGACGTCGAGCGCGGCCAGGTCATCATCAAGCCGGGCTCGGTCACCCCGCACACCGAGTTCGAGGCCCAGGCCTACATCCTGTCGAAGGACGAGGGTGGCCGTCACACCCCGTTCTTCAACAACTACCGCCCGCAGTTCTACTTCCGTACCACGGACGTGACCGGCGTCGTGACCCTCCCCGAGGGCACCGAGATGGTCATGCCGGGCGACAACACCACCATGACCGTCCAGCTGATCCAGCCGGTCGCCATGGAGGAGGGCCTGAAGTTCGCCATCCGTGAGGGTGGCCGGACCGTCGGCGCCGGCCAGGTCGTCAAGATCACCAAGTAAGTCCTGGTGGTTTGACCTGGTAGCTCGACGATCGAGCACCAGAGAGGCCCCACACCTTCGGGTGTGGGGCCTCTCGCGCGTTTCCGCCCCTGTCGGGGCTTTGGGTGCGAACGGGTTGGTCAGGCCCGTTCGCACTGTGCTAGACGGCTGAGCGGAGGGGCGGGTTGCTCGCCGGGGTCGGGAAGCTGAGTGAACGGTGTGGTTTCTGGGGCTGGTGGTGAGAGCGGGGGAGTGGGGCTCCGGCGCGGAGACGCTCCGGAGTTCTCCGCCGTGGTTCCCCGCCCGTGGTTCCCCGCGATGGTTCCCGCCGAGGTCTTCCCGGGCGCCCGGGAAGTGACCGGTACGGGGGTGGAAGGCGGTACGGGGCAGGATGCGCCCCCTGGCCCACGAGCACCATGCGCGGCCCAAGCCGGTCGTCCCCGATGGCTTCCCGAGCCAACGGGGCCTTGCTACGGTGCGCCGTGCGTCATGGCTTGTGACGCTTTGCGATGGGGCGCGGCGTGTGGCACGGGAGGTCGTACGGCGTCCCGACGGCGCACCCGCCCCGTCCGGCAGATCACCGCAGAGGCCCCAGAAAGGGGATTCCGCCCATGAACGACTCCGCCTTACCCTCCGCCTCGCAGCCCTCGCAGCCCTCGCAGCCCTCGCAGCCCTCGCAGCCCTCGCGTTCCGCCTTCGGCGCGGTGGCGCCCGGGCCCCGGCGGCGCACGCCCGGCCTCGGGAGACGTGACGCCCTCCGAGGCGGCGCGGCGGTCGCGCTCGGCGGCGCCGCCCTGCTCACGGCGGGCGCGGCCGTCACCTCCGATACCGCCCACGCCGCCGCCCCGGCCACGGACTCCACCAGGGCCCCGCGGAGCGACTACGAGGACGGCTGGCTCTCCTGCAACGGCTGCCAAGGGCTCTGGTACCCCCGGTTCAACCTCCGTGGCGTCTGCGCGGCGAGCCCCAGCGGACATTTCTCCTCCGGTTCCCTTGCCTACTACCTGACCTGGGGGGTTCCCACCGGTCCGCACCGCCAGGGCGCGTGGCGCCGGTGCGGCAAGTGCCTGAACCTCGCGTACAACGGCTTCGCCGAGCCCGGGATCTGCGGCGCCGGGGGCCGCCACAACCACCTCAACAGTCCCGACTACGTCCTGCTGTGCAACTTCCCCCTGCCGGGTCGCTTCGTCCGGTCCGGCTGGCGCTGGTGTGAGCGGTGTCGACTGCTCGTCTACGGGTACAGCGGGGTCGCCGGTTCCTGCCCGGCGGGCAGCGGCGGCCATGTGGTGCCCGCGGACAGCGCCGACTACCAGATCCACCACACACCGTGACCGACCGGGCCCGGCCGGACGCCGAGGGCATCCGACCGGGCCCGGGCTCCGCTCGCCCGGCCGACGGTGCCGGGTCAGCCCCGGCCGGGCGCCCCAGCGGGACGGTTCGGCCCGCCCAGGGCTCCGGCGTCAGTCGCCGTCCCCGCCTCCCGGCGGTCCAGCCGTGCGTCGAACCGCCCCAGTGGTGCCGCCTTCGACGGGTCCTTCCGTACCGCGTCCGGGGCGACCCCCGCCCACCGCAGCACCGTGGCCGTGGCCAGCGCCCGGTCCGCCGGGCTCAGATGCTCGATATGCGTGAGGTGGTCCCCGCCCGGCGCGGTCAGCACATAGCTGTCCCGCGCGCCCGGGCCCAGCCGGAACGGCTCCGCGCCCCACGGGTCGTTCGCCCCGTTGACGAAGAGCATCCGGCGCGCGCTGTTCCTGACGAACCGGTCGATGTCCTTCATCGCGCCCGCCCGGAAGGTCATCGGGTACTCCCGGGGCGCCAGATCCCTCGGCGTCAGCGGCGCGTACCGCAGCAGCCCGGCCAGATGCGGCTGCTCCACCGTCGGTGAGCCCAGCTCGGTGCCCGCCTGGTACTGGTAGGCGTAGCCGTCCACGAGTCCCTGGTCGGAGAATTCCAGCGGTGAGGCGATCGCGTTGACGGTGTCGTACAGCGCCTGGTCCGAGAGCGGCTTCGGGTCCGGCAGGGTCTCGCAGGCCTGTCTGTTGGACTCGGTCCAGTAGACCCAGGGCGCCTCCTGTATGCCCGCCTCCAGAGCCCGGTCCGCCCCGCCGACCTGGCGGAAGGTGGCGCCCCGGGCCGCGGCGTCGGCGGTGAGCAGCTCCAGCAGCGCCCCCCGGCGGGCCAGGGCCTGGCGCTGGATCTCCTTCAGCCGGTCGCGGCACTGCGCTGTCCCGACCGTCTGGAAGAAGCGGGTGTACGCGGAGTCCTCGCGGTCGTCCACGTCGTTCGGCGCCACATACGCCACCACGGCGTCCATGTCGGAGGGGTAGAACCGCTCGTAGTAGGTCGCGGTCATCCCGCCCTTGGAGTTCCCCGTCGAGATCCACTTCCGGTCGTAGACCGTCCGCAGGGCGGTGAAGACCCGGTGCTGGTCGGCGGCGGCCTGCCGGATGGTCAGCACGTCCGGGTCGGCGGGGTCCGGGCGCGACGGTCCCCAGAAGCGGTGTTCGAGGGAGATCTGGTTGCCGTCGACGATCCGCGCGGGCTCGCTGCGCAGCGCCGGTTCGAAGAGCCCGTAGCCGCTGGTGTGGAAGATCGTGGGCCGGGAGGTGTCGCGGTGGAGTACGGTCAGCCGCTGTTCGAAGGTGCCACGGTCCGGATTCCGGTGGTCCACCGGCTGGGTGTAGCCGAGCACGAAGAGCCGGTGCTGTGGGAACGGCCGCTCCTCGATCAGCCGCATCCCGGGTACCGCCAGCAGCCGGGACCGGATGTCGGCGGTGGCGGCGGAACCGGTGGATGGGGCGTGGCCATCGCTCTCCGTGGCGAGCGCCGGGGTGACCAGGGAGGTCAGGGCGGCGAGTGACAGGAGACCGGTGATGGTCTTGCGCATGTGCGTTCTCTCCTGGGGGTGGGCGTCTGTGCTCTACGGACGCCGTGTCCCGCGCGGGAGTTGATCGCGTTCTCCCTTCTCCGCGTCGTCGCCCACGACCGGAGCGGGCGGCCCGGTACGACCGGACCCCCGTCCGGCGGGAGGCCGGACGGGGGCCGGAGGGACGGCCGGGACGGCGACCGTACGTCCCCTGGGGTCGTTGAAACGGTCAGGTCAGGGTGGTGCGGCGGTGGGGAGGTGGGGTCAGCGCGTGGGCGGGGGCTCGATCTGGGTGAACTGTGTGGTCCCCAGGTCGTACCGGGCCCCGATGACGGCCAGCGTGCCGAGGGCGACCCGCTGGGCGATGTCGTTCTCCCGCAGCAGGGTCGACCGGATCATACGGACGTTGTTGTTGATCGATCTGTTGAGCCGGTTCGGCGTCGCGGGGTCGGCCTCCACCGCGGGCACGATCTGGTGGATCGTGTGCGCCAGCCGGGGCGTCAGGCCCAGGTTGGGAACGCCGTCCAGGACCTTCTGGGCCGTGGTCACCGCGCCGCAGTCCTCATGGCCGAGGACCACGACCAGCGGGACGTTCAGCTTGGTCACCGCGTAGGAGACGCTGCCGTACACGGCGCTGTCCAGCACCTGGCCCGCGGTCCGGGTGACGAACAGGTCGCCGAGGCCCTGGTCGAAGATCAGCTCGGGCGGGACCCGGGAGTCGATGCAGCCCACGATGATGGCCCAGGGGGCCTGCCCGAGCGTGGCCTGCTGGCGGGCGAGGACGCCCTCCCGGGGGTGGACCTGCCCGAGGGTGCTCCAGCGCTGGTTGCCCGCTTTCAGTTCGAGGAGGGCGGCGGCGGGTGTGGTGGGGCGCCGCGCACCGGGGGGACGGTGTGAGCGGGCGGCGGCGGATCCGACACCGGCGCCGAGTGCGGTGCCCGCCACCACTCCTCCGGCGACGGCGGCCTGGAGGAGGGTCCGCCGACGCGAGACGGATATTTCTTTTATCTCGTCTTTTGCAACTGTTGGCTCTGGGTTGGCTTTCTCTTTCATATTTCGGGACTGTAAGTCGCGAACATTCAAGCTGGTAAGCGAATAATCCCGTCAATGCGCAGTGGTGAATATAAAAGGATGAACGGGCCTATGAGCGCTGGTCCCGAGAGGCCTCCCGCCTGCGGGGCGGCCCGGTCGGCGCAGGTGGGAACTGATTTGCGAAGGGGCATTCCGGTTGCGCCATAACCAGCCCTGTATGGCGCGAAGGTCCCTGGCCGATGTGTGCGGCATGTGTATAGGGCTGTGTCGGGAGGGGTTCGGCTTAAGCGCGGGGGAGGATGGGACTCTTGATTCATCCCCTTTCTCCTCTGCCTCAGCGATCACAGGGGGGCGCGTGGAGGCGGGAGTGGGGGTGCGGTCGAGGCCGCGCTCGGGGCGCGCGCGGTGCGGAGCGGTGAAGGGGTGCGCGGAACGAGGGATGCGCGCGCTGTGAGAGACGATCTCCGGGGCGCATGATCGCGCCGCGTGCGTGAACCGCTGTGACCTGGGGTACTCTCTACGGCTCGATTGGCCAGGCGCCCCGTCCGTGTGGCAGACTGTGCGGGTTGCTCGGTTGAGTGCCGATGCTGCGCGCCTCCCGCCGGGAGGACCGGAAGCGAGTCCCACAGTACTCGTCGACCCCACGCGGGTCGGACGTACGGGAATCTTCCGGGAAGTGTCAGCGGGGCGCCTACCAGGCACTCGGTGGGTGGTCTACCCCCGGCGCGCGGGCAGGGCCCGCACCCCCTTGGTTGGGAAATCCTTCGGGAGATCTGCGTAGAGGGAGTGCGACACGCCCGACCGCGTGGGTCGGAGGAAGATCGCAGGACCCGCCGAGTTGCAGAGCCTTTACGACAGACAGGACTACGAAGTAGCCATGGCGGGACAGAAGATCCGCATTCGGCTCAAGGCCTACGACCACGAGGTCATCGATTCCTCGGCGAAGAAGATCGTCGAGACGGTGACCCGTACCGGTGCGTCGGTCGCGGGCCCGGTGCCGCTGCCCACTGAGAAGAACGTGTACTGCGTCATCAAGTCGCCGCACAAGTACAAGGACTCGCGCGAGCACTTCGAGATGCGTACGCACAAGCGCCTGATCGACATCCTCGACCCGACGCCCAAGACCGTTGACTCGCTGATGCGCCTGGACCTTCCGGCCGGCGTTGACATCGAGATCAAGCTCTGAGAGGCACGGAAGAGATGGCTAAGCAGATCAAGGGCGTCCTGGGCGAGAAGCTCGGCATGACCCAGGTCTGGGACGAGAACAACCGTGTCGTCCCGGTGACCGTTGTCAAGGCCGGGCCCTGCGTTGTTACCCAGGTCCGTACGAATGACGCCGACGGCTACGAGTCGGTCCAGATCGCCTTCGGCGAGATCGACCCGCGCAAGGTGAACAAGCCCCTCAAGGGTCACTTCGCCAAGGCCGATGTGACCCCCCGCCGCCACCTGGTGGAGATCCGCACCTCGGACGCGAGCGAGTACACGCTCGGCCAGGAGCTCACCGCCGAGGTGTTCGAGTCCGGCGTCAAGGTTGACGTCACGGGCAAGAGCAAGGGCAAGGGCTTCGCCGGTGTCATGAAGCGTCACAACTTCAAGGGCCTCGGCGCCGGTCACGGCACCCAGCGCAAGCACCGCTCCCCCGGTTCCATCGGTGGCTGCGCCACCCCGGGCCGTGTGTTCAAGGGCCTCCGCATGGCGGGCCGTATGGGCAACGAGCGGGTCACCACCCAGAACCTGACCGTTCACGCCGTTGACGCGGAGAAGGGCCTGCTCCTCATCAAGGGCGCGGTTCCTGGTCCGAACGGCGGCCTGGTCCTGGTCCGCACCGCGGCCAAGGGGGCCTGAGGACTATGAGCACCATTGACATTCTGTCGCCCGCGGGCGACAAGACCGGGACTCTTGAGCTCCCGGCCGAGATCTTCGACGCCAAGGTCAGCGTTCCGCTGATCCACCAGGTCGTCGTCGCGCAGCTCGCGGCTGCCCGTCAGGGCACGCACAAGACGAAGACGCGTGGCGAGGTCCGTGGTGGTGGCAAGAAGCCTTACCGCCAGAAGGGCACCGGCCGCGCCCGTCAGGGTTCGACCCGCGCCCCGCAGTTCGCCGGCGGTGGCGTCGTCCACGGTCCCGTGCCGCGTGACTACTCCCAGCGGACCCCGAAGAAGATGAAGGCCGCCGCCCTGCGCGGTGCCCTCACCGACCGGGCCCGCAACTCCCGTATCCACGTCGTCACCGGCGTGGTCGAGGGCACGACCTCCACCAAGGCCGCCAAGGTCCTGTTCGGCAAGATCTCGGAGCGCAAGAACCTGCTCCTGGTCGTCGAGCGTTCCGACGAGGCCGCGTGGCTGTCCGCCCGTAACCTGCCCCAGGTGCACATCCTGGAGCCGGGCCAGCTGAACACGTACGACGTGATCCGCTCCGAGGACGTGGTCTTCACTCAGGCCGCCTTCGAGTCCTTCGTGTCTGGCCCCAAGGCCGTTGAGACCGAAGGGAGCGACGCCTGATGACTGAGAACACCACGGCTGTCGTCACCAGCAAGACCTTCACGGACCCCCGCGACATCCTCGTGAAGCCGGTGGTCTCGGAGAAGAGCTACGCGCTGCTGGACGAGAACAAGTACACGTTCATCGTCGACCCGCGTGCCAACAAGACCCAGATCCGGCAGGCCGTCGAGGCGGTCTTCTCGGTCAAGGTCACCGGGGTGAACACGATCAACCGCCAGGGCAAGCGCAAGCGCACCCGCACCGGTTTCGGAAAGCGCGCCAACACCAAGCGCGCGATCGTCACCCTTGCCGAGGGCAACCGAATCGACATCTTCGGCGGCCCGACCGCCTGACGGCGGTCGGAATCGTCCAGAAGTCCGGAATCTTCCGAGGACTGAGAAATGGGTATCCGCAAGTACAAGCCGACGACCCCGGGCCGTCGTGGCTCCAGCGTCGCCGACTTTGTCGAGATCACGCGGTCCACGCCGGAGAAGTCGCTGGTCCGCCCGCTGCACAGCAAGGGTGGCCGTAACAACACCGGTCGTGTGACCGTCCGTCACCAGGGCGGTGGCCACAAGCGCGCCTACCGTGTGATCGACTTCCGTCGTCACGACAAGGACGGCGTGCCGGCCAAGGTCGCTCACATCGAGTACGACCCCAACCGCACCGCGCGCATCGCTCTCCTGCACTACGCGGACGGCGAGAAGCGCTACATCATCGCGCCGCGTGGCCTGTCGCAGGGCGACCGTGTCGAGAACGGCCCCGCCGCCGACATCAAGCCCGGCAACAACCTGGCGCTGCGCAACATCCCCGTCGGTACGACGATCCACGCCATCGAGCTGCGGCCCGGCGGCGGCGCGAAGTTCGCCCGCTCCGCGGGTGCCTCCGTGCAGCTGCTGGCGAAGGAGGGGGCCATGGCCCACCTCCGTATGCCGTCCGGCGAGATCCGTCTGGTCGACGTCCGCTGCCGCGCCACCATCGGTGAGGTCGGCAACGCCGAGCAGTCGAACATCAACTGGGGCAAGGCCGGCCGTCTGCGCTGGAAGGGCGTCCGCCCGACCGTCCGCGGTGTCGCGATGAACCCGGTTGACCACCCGCACGGTGGTGGTGAGGGCAAGACCTCCGGTGGTCGCCACCCGGTCAGCCCGTGGGGTCAGAAGGAGGGTCGTACTCGTTCTCCCAAGAAGGCGAGCAACAAGTACATCGTCCGCCGCCGCAAGACGAACAAGAAGCGCTAGGAGCGGGTTTAGATGCCGCGCAGTCTCAAGAAGGGGCCCTTCGTCGACGACCACCTGATCAAGAAGGTGGACGTACAGAACGAAGCCGGCACCAAGAACGTCATCAAGACCTGGTCCCGCCGCTCGATGATCATCCCGGCCATGCTCGGCCACACGATCGCGGTGCACAACGGCAAGACCCACGTCCCGGTGTTCGTCACCGAGTCGATGGTCGGCCACAAGCTCGGCGAGTTCTCGCCGACTCGCACCTTCCGCGGCCACGTCAAGGACGACCGGAAGTCGAAGCGCCGCTAATCGCGGGGTGGAACGACTATGACGAACGTGTCAGACACTGAAGGGACAACCATGGAAGCCAGGGCCCAGGCGCGGTACATCCGCGTCACGCCCATGAAGGCCCGCCGCGTGGTGGACCTCATCCGTGGCATGGACGCCACGGAGGCTCAGGCGGTCCTGCGTTTCGCCCCGCAGGCCGCGAGCGTGCCCGTTGGCAAGGTGCTGGACAGCGCCATCGCCAACGCCGCGCACAACTACGACCACACGGACGCCGCGTCGCTGTTCATCAGCGAGGCGTACGTGGACGAGGGCCCGACCCTGAAGCGGTTCCGTCCGCGTGCTCAGGGCCGTGCCTACCGGATCCGTAAGCGGACCAGCCACATCACCGTGGTCGTCAGCAGCAAGGAAGGAACCCGGTAATGGGCCAGAAGGTTAACCCGCACGGGTTCCGGCTCGGCATCACCACGGACTTCAAGTCCCGGTGGTACGCCGACAAGCTGTACAAGGACTACGTCAAGGAAGACGTCGCCATCCGCCGGATGATGACGTCCGGCATGGAGCGCGCCGGCATCTCGAAGGTTGAGATCGAGCGCACCCGTGACCGCGTGCGGGTGGACATCCACACCGCGCGTCCCGGCATCGTCATCGGCCGCCGTGGCGCCGAGGCCGACCGCATCCGCGGCGACCTCGAGAAGCTCACGGGCAAGCAGGTCCAGCTCAACATCCTTGAGGTCAAGAACCCCGAGGTCGACGCTCAGCTGGTGGCCCAGGCCGTCGCCGAGCAGCTGTCCTCGCGTGTCTCCTTCCGCCGTGCCATGCGTAAGAGCATGCAGTCGGCGATGAAGGCGGGCGCCAAGGGCATCAAGATCCAGTGTGGTGGCCGTCTCGGCGGCGCCGAGATGTCCCGCTCGGAGTTCTACCGCGAGGGCCGTGTGCCGCTGCACACGCTCCGCGCGAACGTCGAGTACGGCTTCTTCGAGGCCAAGACCACCTTCGGCCGCATCGGTGTGAAGGTCTGGATCTACAAGGGCGACGTCAAGAACATCGCCGAGGTCCGCGCTGAGAACGCCGCCGCCCGCGCCGGCAACCGCCCGGCCCGTGGCGGTGCTGACCGCCCGGCCGGTCGTGGCCGCGGTGGCGAGCGTGGCGGGCGTGGCCGCAAGCCGCAGCAGAACGCCGCCGCCGAGGCCCCCAAGGCCGAGGCGACCGCCGCTGCTCCGGCTGAGAGCACCGGAACGGAGGCCTGACCGACATGCTGATCCCCCGTAGGGTCAAGCACCGCAAGCAGCACCACCCGAAGCGCAGTGGCATGGCCAAGGGTGGTACGACGGTCGCGTTCGGCGAGTACGGCATTCAGGCCCTCACGCCGGCGTACGTGACCAACCGCCAGATCGAGGCGGCTCGTATCGCGATGACCCGCCACATCAAGCGTGGCGGCAAGGTCTGGATCAACATCTACCCGGACCGTCCGCTCACCAAGAAGCCCGCCGAGACCCGCATGGGTTCCGGTAAGGGTTCCCCCGAGTGGTGGATCGCGAACGTCAAGCCCGGTCGGGTGATGTTCGAGCTGTCCTACCCGAACGAGAAGATTGCTCGTGAGGCGCTCACCCGCGCTGCTCACAAGCTTCCGATGAAGTGCCGCATCGTTCGGCGCGAGGCAGGTGAGGCGTGATGTCGGCCGGAACCAAGGCGTCCGAGCTGCGCGAGCTGGGCAACGAGGAGCTTGTCGCCAAGCTCCGCGAGGCCAAGGAAGAGCTGTTCAACCTCCGCTTCCAGGCGGCGACCGGGCAGCTCGAGAACCACGGCCGGCTGAAGGCCGTCCGCAAGGACATCGCCCGGATCTACACCCTGATGCACGAGCGTGAGCTCGGCATCGAGACGGTGGAGAGCGCCTGATGAGCGAGAGCAACGTGACTGAGACTGACAACACCGGCGGCTCCGCCGCGGGGACCGAGCGCGGATTCCGCAAGACCCGTGAGGGTCTGGTCGTCAGCGACAAGATGGACAAGACCGTCGTCGTCGCCGTCGAGGACCGTGTGAAGCACGCGCTGTACGGCAAGGTCATCCGCCGTACGAACAAGCTCAAGGCCCACGACGAGCAGAACGCCGCGGGCATCGGCGACCGTGTCCTCCTCGCGGAGACCCGGCCGCTGTCCGCGACGAAGCGCTGGCGCGTCGTCGAGATTCTCGAAAAGGCCAAGTAATCACCTCGGAGGGGTAACCCTCCGGGTCAGTTCCGCCAGGCTCCGGGGGGCCGTGACACACGGCCCCCCGGGGAACCGGCAGACACACAGGAGATAGACGTGATCCAGCAGGAGTCGCGGCTGCGCGTCGCCGACAACACTGGTGCCAAGGAGATCCTTTGCATCCGTGTTCTCGGTGGCTCGGGCCGCCGCTACGCGGGTATCGGTGACGTCATCGTCGCCACCGTCAAGGATGCGATCCCCGGTGGCAACGTGAAGAAGGGTGACGTCGTCAAGGCGGTCATCGTTCGCACCGTCAAGGAGCGCCGCCGCCAGGACGGCTCGTACATCCGCTTCGACGAGAACGCCGCCGTCATTCTGAAGAACGACGGCGACCCTCGCGGCACCCGTATCTTCGGCCCCGTGGGCCGTGAGCTGCGCGAGAAGAAGTTCATGAAGATCATCTCGCTCGCGCCGGAGGTGCTGTAAGCATGAAGATCAAGAAGGGCGACCTGGTCCAGGTCATCACCGGTAAGGACAAGGGCAAGCAGGGCAAGGTCGTCGCGGCCTTCCCGCGCGAGGACCGTGTCCTGGTCGAGGGTGTCAACCGGGTCAAGAAGCACACCAAGGCCGGTCAGACCGCCCGTGGCTCGCAGACCGGTGGGATCATCACCACCGAGGCGCCGATCCACGTGAGCAACGTCCAGCTTGTCGTCGAGAAGGACGGCAAGAAGGTCGTGACCCGCGTCGGCTACCGCTTCGACGACGAGGGCAACAAGATCCGCGTTGCCAAGCGGACGGGTGAGGACATCTGATGGCTACCACCACCACTCCGCGTCTCAAGACGAAGTACCGCGAGGAAATCAAGGGCAAGCTGCACGAGGAGTTCTCCTACGAGAACGTCATGCAGATCCCCGGCCTCGTGAAGATCGTGGTCAACATGGGTGTGGGCGACGCCGCCCGCGACTCCAAGCTGATCGATGGTGCCATCAAGGACCTCACCACGATCACCGGCCAGAAGCCGGCCGTCACCAAGGCCCGCAAGTCCATCGCGCAGTTCAAGCTGCGTGAGGGCCAGCCGATCGGTGCCCACGTCACGCTCCGTGGCGACCGCATGTGGGAGTTCCTGGACCGCACCCTGTCGCTCGCGCTGCCGCGCATCCGCGACTTCCGCGGCCTGTCCCCCAAGCAGTTCGACGGCCGTGGCAACTACACCTTCGGTCTCACGGAGCAGGTCATGTTCCACGAGATCGACCAGGACAAGATCGACCGCGTCCGGGGTATGGACATCACCGTGGTCACCACGGCTTCCAACGACGCAGAGGGCCGTGCGCTCCTCCGTCACCTCGGCTTCCCGTTCAAGGAGGCGTGAGCCGTGGCGAAGAAGGCTCTCATTGCCAAGGCGGCCCGCAAGCCCAAGTTCGGTGTGCGTGCCTACACGCGCTGCCAGCGCTGCGGTCGTCCCCACTCCGTGTACCGCAAGTTCGGCCTCTGCCGCGTGTGCCTTCGTGAGATGGCTCACCGTGGCGAGCTGCCGGGCGTGACCAAGAGCTCCTGGTAATCCCCGAGTAATCGGGTATTCCAGAGGCTCTCGGTAAGCAGAGGGCTGGCGGAGGCCCATCCCCCCATGGCTTAGGCTTGGAGGGTTGGGCGTCCGCCGCCCGTACGACTTACTACGCCGTAGGTCCCCGCGCCGCACCCGTCCCGCCTCTGTGTGGGGAGAGGGATGGCGCAGACAGGAAACCCCGGCGAGAGAGGCCGAAGGCCAATTCATGACCATGACTGATCCCATCGCAGACATGCTGACGCGTCTGCGGAATGCGAACTCGGCGTACCACGATGCCGTGACGATGCCGCACAGCAAGATCAAGTCGCACATCGCGGAGATCCTCCAGCAGGAGGGCTTCATCACCGGCTGGAAGGTCGAGGACGCCGAGGTCGGCAAGAACCTCGTCCTGGAGCTGAAGTTCGGCCCGAACCGTGAGCGCTCCATCGCGGGCATCAAGCGGATCTCGAAGCCGGGTCTGCGTGTGTACGCGAAGTCCACCAGCCTGCCCAAGGTCCTCGGTGGCCTCGGCGTGGCGATCATCTCCACGTCGCACGGTCTCCTGACCGGTCAGCAGGCGCAGAAGAAGGGCGTGGGTGGGGAAGTCCTCGCCTACGTCTGGTAGTCGGGAACGGAGGAAAAGCAATGTCGCGTATCGGCAAGCTCCCCATCCAGGTTCCCGCCGGTGTGGACGTCACCATCGATGGCCGCACGGTTGCGGTGAAGGGTCCCAAGGGCACCCTCACCCACACCGTCGCCGCGCCGATCGAGATCGCGAAGGGTGAGGACGGCGTTCTGAACGTCACCCGCCCCAACGACGAGCGTCAGAACAAGGCCCTGCACGGCCTGTCCCGCACGCTGGTGGCGAACATGATCACCGGCGTGACCCAGGGGTACACGAAGGCGCTCGAAATCAGCGGTGTCGGTTACCGCGTGGCCGCGAAGGGCTCCAACCTGGAGTTCCAGCTCGGCTACAGCCACTCGATCCTGGTAGAGGCCCCCGAGGGGATCTCCTTCAAGGTCGAGTCTCCGACCAAGTTCGCTGTCGAGGGCATCGACAAGCAGAAGGTCGGCGAGGTCGCCGCGAACATCCGCAAGCTGCGTAAGCCCGACCCGTACAAGGCCAAGGGTGTCAAGTACGCGGGCGAGGTCATCCGCCGCAAGGTCGGAAAGGCGGGTAAGTAAGCCATGGCATTCGGTGTGAAGATCGCCAAGGGTGACGCGTACAAGCGCGCCGCCATCAAGCGCCGTCACATTCGCATCCGCAAGCGCGTCTCCGGTACCCCGGAGCGTCCGCGCCTGGTCGTGACGCGTTCCAACCGCCACATCGTGGCGCAGGTCATCGACGACATCGCGGGCCACACGCTGGCCTCGGCGTCGACGCTTGACACGACGATCCGCGGCGGCGAGGGCGACAAGAGCGCCCACGCCAAGCAGGTCGGCGCCCTGGTCGCCGAGCGTGCCAAGGCCGCCGGTGTCGAGGCCGTCGTGTTCGACCGTGGTGGCAACCAGTACGCCGGGCGGATTGCCGCTCTGGCTGACGCGGCCCGCGAGGCCGGGCTCAAGTTCTGAGCCCCGCTTCCGGAGCTGGACGCAACAGAGAGAGGTAATTCCAATGGCTGGACCCCAGCGCCGCGGGAGCGGTGCCGGTGGCGGCGAGCGGCGGGACCGGAAGGGTCGCGACGGTGGCGCTGCCGCCGCCGAGAAGACCGCGTACGTTGAGCGCGTCGTCGCGATCAACCGTGTCGCCAAGGTTGTGAAGGGTGGTCGTCGCTTCAGCTTCACCGCGCTGGTCGTGGTGGGCGATGGTGACGGCACCGTGGGTGTCGGTTACGGCAAGGCCAAGGAGGTGCCGGCCGCCATCGCCAAGGGTGTGGAGGAGGCCAAGAAGCACTTCTTCAAGGTCCCCCGTATCCAGGGCACCATCCCGCACCCCATCCAGGGTGAGAAGGCCGCGGGCGTCGTCCTGCTCAAGCCTGCTTCCCCCGGTACCGGTGTGATCGCCGGTGGCCCGGTGCGCGCCGTCCTGGAGTGCGCCGGAGTGCACGACATCCTGTCGAAGTCGCTCGGCTCCGACAACGCGATCAACATCGTGCACGCGACCGTGGAGGCCCTCAAGGGTCTTCAGCGTCCCGAGGAGATCGCGGCCCGCCGTGGTCTGCCGCTCGAGGACGTGGCCCCCGCGGCCCTGCTCCGTGCGCGCGCTGGGGCGGGTGCGTAATGGCCCGCCTCAAGATCACGCAGACGAAGTCGTACATCGGTAGCAAGCAGAACCACCGTGACACGCTGCGTTCGCTTGGGCTGAAGAAGCTCAACGACGTGGTCGTCAAGGAGGACCGTCCCGAGTTCCGCGGCATGGTGCACACCGTCCGCCACCTCGTGACGGTTGAGGAGGTCGACTGACATGGCGGAGAACAAGCCGCTGCGCCTCCACAACCTCGCTCCTGCCCCGGGCGCCAAGACCGCCAAGACCCGTGTCGGTCGTGGTGAGGCGTCCAAGGGTAAGACCGCTGGTCGTGGTACCAAGGGCACCAAGGCCCGCTACCAGGTTCCGGAGCGCTTCGAGGGTGGGCAGATGCCCCTCCACATGCGGCTCCCGAAGCTGCGGGGCTTCACCAACCCCTTCCGCACCGAGTACCAGGTCGTGAACCTGGACAAGCTGGCCGCGCTCTACCCCGAGGGTGGCGAGGTCACGGTGGCCGATCTGGTCGCCAAGGGTGCGGTGCGCAAGAACCACCTCGTCAAGGTCCTGGGCCAGGGCGAGATCTCCGTGGCGCTCCAGGTGACGGTCGACGCCGTCTCCGGCTCCGCCAAGGAGAAGATCACCGCCGCTGGCGGTACGGTCACCGAGCTTGTCTGAGACAAGTTCCTTGGCTGAAAGCTGAATGACCCGACCGGGGATGCTCTCAAATGGGGCATCCCCGGTTGGTCGTTCCTAGGGGAGCACTGTCGCCGGTAAGGTGGCGTGCACTGTTGCTGTATAGAAGCGGGGGCTGTGCCCTCGTTTCCGTGCGGTCCGCCTTCACGGGGATCGCGCGGTTTTGCCTGATACGTATTCGTCGATCCTCAAGACCGTCACCTCTGACGCAGTAGCGCGGGGGTCGCAGGAGGCACCGTGCTCACCGCGTTCGCCCGGGCGTTCAAGACGCCCGACCTGCGCAAGAAGCTGCTCTTCACGCTCGGCATCATCGTGCTGTACCGGCTGGGGTCGCACGTTCCGGTTCCGGGCATCGATTACCAGAACGTTCAGACCTGTGTCGACCAGGCCTCGCAGAACAACAACAGCCTTTTCGGCCTGGTCAACATGTTCAGCGGCGGTGCGCTGCTCCAGATCACCATCTTCGCCCTGGGCATCATGCCCTACATCACGGCGAGCATCATTCTCCAGCTGCTGACGGTGGTGATCCCCCGGCTGGAAGCCCTCAAGAAGGAGGGCCAGTCCGGCACCGCCAAGATCACGCAGTACACCCGTTATCTGACCATCGCCCTCGCCGTGCTCCAGGGCACCGGCCTGGTCGCGACCGCGCGCAGCGGCGCGCTCTTCAGCGGGTGCAGCGTCGCCAACCAGATCGTTCCCGATCAGTCGATCTACACGATCATCGTCATGGTCGTGACCATGACCGCCGGTACCGCCGCCACCATGTGGCTGGGTGAGCTGATCACCGACCGCGGCATCGGCAACGGCATGTCCATCCTGATGTTCATCTCGATCGCCGCCGGTTTCCCGGGTGCCCTGTGGGCCATCAAGGAGAGCGGCGAGCTGGCCGACGGCTGGATCGAGTTCGGCACGGTCATCCTGATCGGTTTCGTGATGGTGGGCCTGGTCGTCTTCGTGGAGCAGGCTCAGCGTCGAATCCCTGTTCAGTACGCGAAGCGCATGATCGGTCGCCGCTCCTACGGCGGCACGTCCACCTACATCCCGCTGAAGGTGAACCAGGCGGGTGTCATCCCGGTCATCTTCGCCTCCTCGCTGCTCTACATCCCGGCGTTGGTGGCGCAGTTCTCCAGCGGCACCTCGTCCTGGAAGACCTGGATCGAGGCGTACTTCGTCAAGGGTGACCACCCCTACTACATCACCGCGTACTTCCTGCTGATCGTCTTCTTCGCGTTCTTCTACGTGGCCATCTCCTTCAACCCCGAAGAAGTCGCGGACAACATGAAGAAGTATGGTGGCTTCATCCCGGGTATCCGGGCTGGTCGACCTACTGCCGAGTATCTGAGCTACGTGCTCAACCGGATCACTTGGCCGGGCTCGCTGTACTTGGGTCTGATTGCTCTTGTTCCGACGATGGCGTTGGCGGGCTTCGGCGGCGCGAACCAGAACTTCCCGTTCGGCGGGACAAGCATCCTCATCATCGTGGGTGTGGGTCTGGAGACCGTGAAGCAAATCGAGAGCCAGCTCCAGCAGCGCAATTACGAAGGGTTCCTCCGATAATGCGAATCGTCCTCGTCGGACCACCCGGTGCCGGCAAGGGAACGCAGGCCGCGTACCTCGCCGAGAACCTGTCGATCCCGCACATCTCGACGGGCGACCTCTTCCGCGCCAACATCAGCCAGGGGACCGAGCTGGGTCGCAAGGCCAAGTCCTACATGGACGCGGGGGACCTGGTGCCCGACGAGGTCACCATCGGCATGGCCAAGGACCGGATGGAGCGGCCGGACGCCGAGCGGGGTTTCCTCCTGGACGGCTTCCCGCGCAACGTCTCGCAGGCCGAGGCGCTTGACGCGATGCTGAAGTCCGAGGGGATGACCCTGGACGCGGTGCTCGACCTGGAGGTCCCCGAGGACGAGGTCGTCAAGCGGATCGCGGGCCGTCGCATCTGCCGCAACGACTCGAGTCATGTCTTCCACGTGTCGTACTCCCCGCCCCGCGAGGAGGGTGTGTGCGACGTCTGTGGTGGTGAGCTCTACCAGCGCGACGACGACTCCGAGGAGACCGTCCGCAAGCGCCTGGAGGTCTACCACGCCCAGACCGAGCCGATCATCGACTACTACCGGGGCCAGGGCCTCGTGGCGACGATCTCCGCGCTCGGCCAGGTCGCCGAGGTGACCCGGCGGGCGATGGACGCGCTGAAGAAGCCGGAGTAGGCGCGAGCCAGCCGGTTTCCCCACGGCCGCGATGTCCACCGGAC
>NZ_JBHVHF010000059.1:0-32659 GCF_042800315.1 Streptomyces sp. NPDC057638 | reverse complement strand
GGCCCGGGTTCCGGCGGGTCGGTCCGCGCCCTTGGCGGGCCCGTGCCCGTCCGCGGGGCCGTTCACGCTCGCCTGAGTGGCGGGCGGCGGGCGGCCCCACGGGCGGATCGGCGGGTCAGCCCACCGGCTGGTGGACGCGCTCGATCTTCTGCGTCCCGTTCAGCGTCCGGTAGGAGCGGGCCCAGGCGGCTGTCGCGTCCGGCCGGGCGCGGTCGGAGAGCACGTAGTAGTCCATCTGGGAGCGCTCGGCCGTCACGTCGAGCACGCCGTAGCCATGGCTGTCCATGTCCACCCACTTCACATGGCGGTTGGAGCCCTGGATGGCCGTGGCGCCGACGGGTGACGCCGTGTGGGGCGCCACGTTCAGCAGATCGTCGACGTTGTCCGAGGTGACCGAGGTGACCACGAACTCGGTCGCCACGGACGGCGACAGCGGATAGGTCGCCGCCCGCGCGGGCACCTCGTTGGCCCAGGCCATGTGGATGTCGCCGGTGAGGAAGACGGTGTTGCGGATGGACCGTTCGCTCAGGTGCGACAGCAGTTCGCGGCGGTCGTCGGTGTAGCCGTCCCACTGGTCGACCAGGGGCGCGATCCCGCCCTGGGGCAGCCCCAGCAGTTCGGTGAACGGGCCCAGCAGATGGGCCGGGAGGGCGCCGAAGGCCAGCGGCGAGATCATCACCGACGTACCGACCAGCTTCCAGGTGGCGCTGGACTGGGCCAGGCCCGCCTTGAGCCAGTCGAGCTGGGCGCGTCCGGTGATGACCCGCTCGGGGTCGTCCACGGCGCCGCTGCCCACGCGGACCTGCTGGGAGCGGAAGGAGCGCAGGTCCAGCAGGTGCAGATCGGCGAGGTCGCCGAAGGTCAGCCGGCGGTAGACCGTGCCCGCCGTGGAGGCGCGGACCGGCATCCACTCGAAGTAGGCCTGGCGGGCCGCCGCCGCGCGGACGGCGTAGTCGCCCTCCGTCTCCGGGGTGTGGTTCTCCGCCCCGCCGGACCAGGCGTCGTTGGCGAACTCGTGGTCGTCCCAGATGGCTATCACCGGGTGCGCGGCGTGGAGCGCCTGGAGGTCGGTGTCGGTCTTGTAGGTGGCGTGGCGCAGCCGGTAGTCGGCGAGGGTGACGATCTCGTGCGCCGGGCTGTGCGCCCGTACCGTGCCCGTCTTCGGATACTGGCCGGTCCCGTACTCGTAGATGTAGTCACCGAGGTGGAGGACGGCGTCGAGGTCGGTACGGGCGGCGAGATGGCGGTACGCGGAGAAGTAGCCCGACTCCCAGTTGGCGCAGGAGACGACGCCGAACCGGACGGAGTCGGCGCGGGCCCCGGCGGCCGGGGCGGTGCGGGTGCGGCCGGTGGGGGAGAAGGTCTCGCCGACCGCGAAGCGGAAGTAGTAGGTGGTGGCGGGGCTCAGCCCCCGGACATCGGCCTTGACGGTGTGGTCGGCGGCGGCGCCCGTCCGGGTCTCACCGCGGGCGACGATCCGGCCGAAGCCCCGGTCCTCGGCCACCTCCCAGCGCACGGCCGTCTCGGGTCCGGCGCCGGAGCCGGGCAGGGCGTCGGCGGTGGGGGTCACCCGGGTCCACAGCAGCACCCCGTCGGGCAGCGGGTCCCCGGAGGCCACGCCATGCCCGAAGAGGGGCGCGGCGGCGGTGGCCTGGGTGGCCTGGGCGGCGGGGGCGTAGGCCGTGCCGCCGGCCGCGAGGGCGGCGGTCGCCGCGGCGGCCTTGACGACGGTACGGCGACGCGGATTGATCATGAATCGACTGGTCACGGCGGGTTAGATTACCTGCCAGTAGGGTCAGATGATCAATGATCACCGGCCGATCGGCCACGTATCGATAACTTTTGGCTCCGGGGAGGGTTCTGGCCTTCCGATATGCGGCCCTGGGCGGCACATCGCGGACACGACCTGGGAGCGCATACGCGAGAGCCCCCTCCGGGTGGTGATCCCGGAAGGGGCTCGGCGCGGCCCGGTGCGGGCGGCGGGCTCGGCCCGGTGGGGGCGTGGCGCTCCTGGCGCGGGTGGTCCAGCGGGCCGAGCCCCGCGCGGTCCAGAGGTCCAGGCCCCCGCAAGGGCCCTCATGGCCCCGCGGGGCTCAGCGGCGGCCCCCGGCCGTCACGGTCAGGCCTTCAGCGCCTTGTCGACCTCCGTACGGAACTGCTCCGGCGTCATCGGCGGGTCCTCGGTGCCGGTGACGGTCACCTTCTTGCCGTCCATCCGCAGGGTCGGGGTGCCCTCGACACCGCTCTTGGAGAACGTGTCCGACATCTTCATCGCCCAGGCGTCGAAGGTGCCCTTCTCCACGTTCTTCTTGAACTCCGCGTTCCCCTTCAGCGCCGGGACGGTGTCCGCGATCTTCAGCAGATAGGAGTCCTTGGCGAAGACGTCCTTGTGCTCGGTCGGCTGGAACTCCTTGGAGTAGAGCGCCGCCTTGAACTGCATGAACGCGTCCGGGCTCACATCCAGCGCCGCGCCCATCGCGCTCAGCGCGTTCTTGGAGCCCTCGCCCTGGTCCCCGTTGTCGAGGAAGGTGGCGCCCACGAACTTCACCTTGTACTTGCCCGCGGCGACGTCCTGCTTCAGGGTCTCGCCGACGCCCTGCTCGAACCGGGCGCAGCTCGGGCAGCGGGCGTCCTCGTACAGCTCCAGGGTCTTCTTGGCCTCCGGCTTGCCGATGACGACCTCGGTGCCGTTGGTGCCCGAGGTGTTCTTCGGCGCGGTGACGCTCTTGGCCGACTTGGCCTCTTCCCAGACGGTGGGCTTGTTGCTCTCGATCACCGCGTAGCTGATGCCGCCCGCGAGGGCGAGGGCCGCCACCGTCGAACCGGCGACGATGAGCTGGCGGCGGGTCTTCTCCTTCTTCGCCTGCCGTTCGCGCTCCACGCGGATCCGCTCCCGGGCAGCCGCCTTGTTGGCCTTGTTGTTACGTGCGCTCATGCTGACTTCACTCCGAATACCGCCGTGTCCGGGGGGACACGGAAAACAGCGGGAAGGGTACGGGGGTGGGACCCCGTGGCAAGGGTGGGCGCGAGGGCCGCGAGCACCCGGTGGACCGGCACGTGGTGACACCCTCCTCGGCCGGGACCGCGCCGGGCCGCCGGGCGCGGGGGACACCGCGCCGGGACCGGGACGGGTCCGGGTCAGACCGGTCAGGCCGGTCAGGCCGGGAGGAGGACCGCCACGCCGGGCGGGCCGCGCCGGGCGAGCGAGTGGGCCAGCGGACGGGGGCGGGAGACGGTCTCCCGGGCGACCGGGCGGAGCCGGGCCCGCACGGGCCGCCAGGCCCCCGCGACCACGGCACAGGCGACCAGCAGCGGCCGGAAGGCGGAGACGGCCGCCGCCCGCAGCAGGGAGGCCAGCGCGGCCTCGCCGTGCCAGAGCCAGAGCGCCGCGAGCAGCCCCACCCCGATATGCGCGGTGAGCAGCAGCCAGGGGACGGCCGGGTCGGTGGAGTCCAGCAGGGTCACCGCGCCATGCCCGTCAGCGGCGACTCCAGCGACTCCAGTCACCCCAGTCACCCCGGCCACTCCGGGCAGGGAGGCGCCGAGACCGCCGCAGAACTCCTCAAGACCCAGCGCCCGCAGCGCGCCGCTGACCGGCCCGCCCCCGGGGCCGTAACAGAACTCCTGGCCGGTGACGAAGACGGTGTCGGCGATCAGCTGGAGCGGGACCAGCAGCGACGCGATCCGCCAGTACCCGCGCTGACGGCCGCCGAGCGCGTACGCGACCGCGAAGACGCCCGTGGCGAGCGCGGCGACCGTGAACCACGGCAGTGGCGCGCGGGAGAGCAGGACATGCGAGGCGGCGGACAGCGTCACGACCAGTGCCGTGAAGATCGCCGCCCGCAGCGCCCTGAGCCGCCTGTCCGATACGTCCATCGCCCGCCGAGTCTGCCATGCCTCCGTGAGAGGAGTCTTAAAGGATCTTCCGGGAGGCTTCCCGGAGCCCTGGGATCCGGCCATTGCGGAAGAGGTCCACAAAGATCTGGTGGTCCCGCCGGGCGCGCGCCCCGTAGGCGTGCGCGAAGTCGACCAGCAGCTCTCCGAAGCCCTCCTCGTCGGCCGCGATGGCCGCGTCGATCGCCCGCTCGGTGGAGAACGGCACCAGTGAGTGGCCGCTCTCGTCGTCCGCCGCGCCGTGCATGGTGGCCGTGGCCCGGCCCAGGTCCGCGACGACCGCCGCGATCTCCTCCGGATCATCCAGATCGGACCAGTCGAGATCCACCGCGTACGGCGACACCTCGGCGACCAGCTGCCCCGCGCCGTCCAGCTCCGTCCACCCCAGCCAGGGGTCGGCGTGGTCCTGGAGGGCCCGCTGCGAGATCACCGTGCGGTGCCCCTCGTGCCGGAAGTACGCCCGAACCGACCGGTCACCGATGTGGCGGGAGACCGCCGGGGTCTGCCCCTGTTTCATATAGATCACCACATCGTTCTCCAGGGCGTCGCTGTTGCCCTCCAGAAGGATGTTGTACGAGGGCAGCCCGGCCGAGCCGATGCCGACGCCGCGACGGCCGACGACATCCTTGACCCGGTACGAGTCCGGGCGGGCCAGACTGGAGTCCGGCAGCGTTTCCAGATAGCCGTCGAAGGCGGCCAGCACCTTGTACCGCGTCGCCGCGTCCAGATCGATCGCGCCGCCACCGGGCGCGAAGCGGCGCTCGAAGTCGCGGATCTCGGTCATCGACTCCAGCAGCGAGAAGCGGGTCCGCGCCCGGGCGGTCCGCAGGGCGCCCAGCAGCGGCCCCCCGGCGGTGTCCAGGGTGAACGGAGGCACCTCGTCCTCCTTGGCTCCGGTCGCCAGGGCGTGGATCCGCTCGCGGTAGGCGGCGGCGCCCGTCCGCACCACCTCCGTGATCTGCTCGTCGCTGAGCGCCTTCGTGTACCCGATCAGCGCCAGGGAGGCGGCCAGGCGCTTGAGGTCCCAGGTGAAGGGGCCCACATACGCCTCGTCGAAGTCATTGACGTTGAAGACCAGCCGGCCGGTGGAGTCCATGTACGTACCGAAGTTCTCGGCGTGGAGATCGCCGTGGATCCACACCCGGCTGGTGCGCTCGTCCAGATACGGACGGTGAGGGGTGCCCTCGGGCAGAGATCGGTCCTGCCGTTCCAGATCGTGGTAGAAGAGGCAGGCCGTGCCGCGGTAGAAGGCGAACGCCGACGCCGCCATCTTGCGGAACTTCACCCGGAAGGCGGCCGGGTCCGCCGCGAGGAGTTCACCGAAGGCGGTCTCGAAGACGGCGAGGATCTCGTCGGCCCGGTCATCGGCCGCGGGCGGTAGGGGCATCGCGCTGTTCCTCCTGGTGCACACAGGTCTCGCCGGGGCGGGACGTCTTCCACCCCCTCCAACGCCCACCGTTCCCCCAGAGTGCCCGCCGCCCGGCATCGCCCTGGGCCGTCCGGCGCAGTCCCCCCGGCGCGCCCGGGGAGCGGGGGGAGACGGGGGAGCAGAGGGGCGCGCGGGAGGTCCCGGGGAGGGATGGCGCGCGTCCGGAGGAGGGCCGGAGGGTGTCGGTGGGGGGTCGTAGACTTCGACGCTGACCCCCGGACGGCCCGCCGACCGTCTCGCCCGTTCTCTGGAGGCCCCCGCCGTGACCAAGCCGCCCTTCACGCATCTGCATGTGCACACGCAGTATTCGCTGCTGGACGGGGCCGCGCGGCTGAAGGACATGTTCTCGGCCGCCAACGAGATGGGGATGACCCATGTCGCGATGACGGACCACGGCAACCTCCACGGCGCCTATGACTTCTTCCACACGGCGCAGAAGGCGGGCGTGGTGCCGATCATCGGGATCGAGGCGTATGTGGCGCCCGAGTCCCGGCGCAACAAGCGGAAGATCCAGTGGGGGCAGCCGCACCAGAAGCGCGATGACGTCTCGGGTTCGGGTGGTTACACCCACAAGACGATCTGGGCGTCCAACCGGACCGGGCTGCACAACCTCTTCCGGCTCTCCTCCGACGCGTACGCGGAGGGATGGCTCCAGAAGTGGCCCCGGATGGACAAGGAGACGATCTCCCAGTGGTCCGAGGGCCTGATCGCCTCGACCGGGTGCCCCTCCGGCGAGGTGCAGACCCGGCTGCGTCTGGGCCAGTTCGACGAGGCGGTCCAGGCGGCCTCCGACTACCAGGACATCTTCGGCAAGGGCCGCTACTTCCTGGAGCTGATGGACCACGGCATCGAGATCGAGCGCCGGGTCCGGGACGGGCTGCTGGAGATCGGGAAGAAGCTGGACATCCCGCCCCTGGTCACCAATGACTCGCACTACACGTACGCGCACGAGGCGACCGCCCATGACGCGCTGCTGTGCATCCAGACGGGCAAGAACCTCTCCGACCCGGACCGGTTCCGGTTCGACGGGACGGGCTACTACCTGAAGTCGACCGACGAGATGTACGCGGTGGACTCGTCCGACGCGTGGCAGGAGGGCTGCCGCAACACCCTGCTGGTCGCGGAGCAGATCAACCCCGAGGGCATGTTCGAGAAGCGTGACCTCATGCCCAAGTTCGACATCCCCGACGGCTACACCGAGGTCACCTGGTTCCAGGCCGAGGTCCGCACCGGTATGGAGCGCCGCTTCCCCGGCGGTGTCCCCGACGACCGCCAGCGCCAGGCGGAGTACGAGATGGACGTCATCATCAAGATGGGGTTCCCCGGGTACTTCCTCGTGGTCGCCGACTTCATCATGTGGGCGAAGAACAACGGCATCGCCGTCGGCCCCGGCCGTGGTTCGGCCGCCGGTTCGATCGTCGCCTACGCCATGGGCATCACCGACCTCGACCCGATCGAGCACGGACTGATCTTCGAGCGGTTCCTCAACCCCGAGCGCATCTCGATGCCCGATGTCGACATCGACTTCGACGAGCGTCGGCGCGTCGAGGTCATCCGGTACGTGACGGAGAAGTACGGCGCCGACAAGGTCGCCATGATCGGCACGTACGGCAAGATCAAGGCCAAGAACGCCATCAAGGACTCGGCGCGGGTCCTCGGCTACCCGTACGCCATGGGTGACCGGCTCACCAAGGCCATGCCCGCCGACGTCCTCGGCAAGGGCATCGAGCTCTCCGGCATCACCGATTCCTCCCACCCCCGCTACGGCGAGGCGGCGGAGATCCGCGGGATGTACGAGAACGAGCCCGACGTCAAGAAGGTCATCGACACCGCGAAGGGCGTCGAGGGCCTGGTCCGGCAGATGGGTGTGCACGCGGCCGGTGTGATCATGTCCAGCGAGCCGATCGTCGACCACGCACCGGTCTGGGTGCGCCACACCGACGGCGTCACCATCACCCAGTGGGACTACCCCCAGTGTGAGTCGCTCGGCCTGCTGAAGATGGACTTCCTCGGCCTGCGCAACCTCACGATCATGGACGACGCCGTCAAGATGGTGAAGGCCAACAAGGGCGTCGACCTGGAGATGCTCGCCCTGCCGCTGGACGACGCCCCCACCTTCGAGCTGCTGTGCCGCGGTGACACGCTCGGTGTCTTCCAGTTCGACGGCGGCCCCATGCGCTCGCTGCTGCGGCTGATGAAGCCCGACAACTTCGAGGACATCTCCGCCGTCTCGGCCCTCTACCGGCCCGGCCCGATGGGAATGAACTCCCACACCAACTACGCCCTGCGCAAGAACGGCCAGCAGGAGATCACTCCGATCCACCCGGAGCTGGAGGAGCCCCTCAAGGAGGTCCTCGACGTCACCTACGGTCTGATCGTCTACCAGGAGCAGGTGCAGAAGGCCGCCCAGATCATCGCCGGGTACTCCCTCGGCGAAGCCGACATCCTCCGTCGCGTCATGGGCAAGAAGAAGCCCGAGGAACTCGCGAAGAACTTCACGATCTTCCAGAGCGGTGCCCGCAAGAACAACTACTCCGACGAGGCCATCCAGTCCCTGTGGGACGTCCTGGTCCCCTTCGCCGGATACGCCTTCAACAAGGCCCACTCCTCCGCGTACGGACTGGTCACCTACTGGACCGCGTATCTCAAGGCCAACTACCCGGCCGAGTACATGGCGGCGCTGCTGACCTCCGTGAAGGACGACAAGGACAAGTCGGCGGTCTATCTGAACGAGTGCCGCCGGATGGGCATCAAGGTCCTGCCGCCGAATGTGAACGAGTCCCAGGCCAACTTCGCCGCCCAGGGTGACGACGTGATCCTGTTCGGCCTCTCGGCGGTGCGCAACGTCGGCACCAACGTGGTGGACTCGATCATCCGCTGCCGCAAGTCGAAGGGGAAGTACGGCTCCTTCCCGGACTTCCTCGACAAGGTGGAGGCCGTGGTCTGCAACAAGCGGACCGTCGAGTCGCTGATCAAGGCCGGGGCCTTCGACGAGATGGGCCACACCCGCAAGGGGCTCGTGGCGCACCACGAGCCGATGATCGACAACGTGGTCGCGGTCAAGCGCAAGGAGGCCGAGGGACAGTTCGACCTCTTCGGCGGGATGGGCGACGAGGGCGGCGGGGACGAGCCCGGGTTCGGTCTCGACGTCGAGTTCTCGGACGTGGAGTGGGACAAGTCCTATCTGCTGGCGCAGGAGCGGGAGATGCTGGGGCTGTATGTCTCGGACCATCCGCTCTTCGGCATCGAACACGTCCTCACCGACAAGTCCGACGCGGCCATCGCGCAGCTCACCGGGGGTGAGCACGCGGACGGGGCGGTCGTGACCATCGGCGGGATCATCTCCGGGCTCCAGCGGAAGATGACCAAGCAGGGCAACGCGTGGGCCATCGCCACGGTCGAGGACCTCGCCGGGTCCATCGAGTGCATGTTCTTCCCCGCGACCTACCAGCTGGTCTCCACCCAGCTCGTCGAGGACACCGTCGTCTTCGTCAAGGGCCGCCTGGACAAGCGCGAGGACATCCCCCGGCTGGTGGCCATGGAACTCGCCGTCCCCGACCTCTCCTCGGCCGGGACCAACGCGCCGGTCGTCGTCACCATCCCCACGGTGAAGGTGACCCCGCCGATGGTCACCCGGCTCGGCGAGATCCTCAGCCACCACAAGGGCAACACCGAGGTCCGCATCAAGCTCCAGGGCCCCCGCTCCACCACGGTCCTGCGCCTGGACCGCCACCGGGTCCAGCCGGACCCCGCGCTCTTCGGCGACCTGAAGGTGCTGCTGGGACCGGCCTGCCTGGCGGGGTGACGCGGGCGCGGCGTCCCGCGCGGGGCGCGTGGTGCCTCCGGCCCGGGTGCGCGGGCCGTGGGTGCCTGCGCGCCGTCGTCCCTCGCCGGGTGCGGTGCCCAGCGGTTCCGTCGTGTCCTGTGTGCGGGGTTCGGTGGCCTCCGGGCTCACCTCCTCGGGAGCGGCGGACGAGACCCCCCTGTCCCGTGAGGCCGGGTCCTCCCGCCCCTCCCTGCGGGGGCGACCCTGCACCCCCCGAACGTGCCCCCTGCCCCCCGGCTGCGGTGGTGACTGCCGGTGCCACTGTGACCGCCGTCGATGATTCGATGGCCGCCCGCCCCCGGGTTCTCCCGTGCGAGCCCCGCCACCAGCTCACACCAAGGGCCTCTGCCGGTGAGTAGCTCCGTGTGACGGCTCGCTCCACCCGAGGTCGGTTGCGAGCCAAAGGGGCGCGTCGAGTTTTCGTGTCCGTCGCGCGGAGATCGTGAGGAACGAGCGATCGAGCACGTCGGACACGAAAATCTCGACTAAAGCGCCCCGGCGGCGAGCAGCCGCTAAAAAAATCAATTATGTCCGAAGCGGCGCTGGTGCTTGCGGGCCACGTCGGCCGGGCTGCCCTGGGCCTGGGTCTGGGGGCGGGACTGGGCCTCGTAGGCGGTGGACTTGGCCTCTTCGGTGCCGCGCTCGGGGGCGGGGGAGCGGTCCTGTTGCCGGGCGCTCTTGCGATTCTTGTTCTTGGCCATGGTGTGCCTCCAAAGGGGGGTCTAGGGGCCAGGGCCGCGACCAGACTCACACATGGCATGATGTGTCGCATTTTGGATCATTGCGGTAAGTAAGGGCCCTTTGGTGTGCACCCTTCCGGAGGGGGTCGCGCACTCCGCCACGCCGATGATCGAGTTCCGGCCGTTAACGCCCGGACGGTCGGGCAGACTCGAAGGAAAACCGGAACAATCCCCGGTTCGCAAGCCGCCGACCGGGAGGGCGTAGCCTGCTGCGGATCCCCAGCCCTCCCTTGGCCCCACGATCCTTCAGCCCCAGACTTCCCGACCTCCCCGAAAGAGGGTGGAACGCGTGGACCGCTGTGTTGTGCTGGTGGACGCCGGCTATCTCCTCGGCGCCGCCGCGAGCCTGCTTGCCGGGGAACCGGCGCGTTCCCGGATCACCGTTGACCACGCCGCCCTCATCCAGGGCCTGCGGGAACGCGCCGAGGCGGATACCGAGCGCCCCCTGCTCCGTATCTACTGGTTCGACGGCGCGCCCGATCGCGTACCCCAGCCGGAGCACCGGCGGTTGCGGGTGATGCCCCGGGTGACGGTCCGGCTCGGTGCGCTGACCCGCAGTGATGGCCGCTGGGCGCAGAAGGGTGTCGACGCGGCGATGCACGCCGAGCTCACCGAACTGGCCAGAAACCGTGCCTGTTCGGATGTGGTGCTGGTGACCGGTGACGGCGATCTGCTGCCCGGACTGATGTCGGCCAAGGAGCACGGGGTCGCCGTGCATCTGTGGGCGGTCCAGGCCGCCGATGGTGACTACAACCAGTCCGAGGACCTGGTCGCCGAGGCCGATGAGCGCCGGGTGCTCGACCGGGCCTGGATCACCTGCGCGGTCCGGGCCAAGGAACTGGGCGGACCGTGCGCGCCCCAGCCGGTGCCCCGGCCCGAGATCGCCGCGATCCTGTCGGCGCCGCTGCCCGAGTCGGCGCTCGCGGCGGCGCAGTCCGCCGGGCCCGACGCCGTACGCAACGGCAGCCGTCCCCTCGACGGCGCGGGCGTCGGTGCTCCCGCCGCCGACGCCGTCGACCAGCTCCCGGCGCCCGTCGCCAAGGGCGTCCCCACGCCCAAGGACCTGGCGACCCTGCACGCGGCGGGTGCCGCTCCCGCCGCCGTCCATCCGGCGAGCGCCACCCTGCGCTGGTCGTCCGACAAGGGCTGGATCGACCGCCCCGGCGCCGGACCGCTCGGCGAACCGGCGGAGACCGCCTCCCTGCCCACGCTGGCCCAGCTCACCAGCGCCGAGCAGCGCTGGGCCGACCGCGAGGAGGACATCACCACCGTCGGCGGCGACCCGTTCGAGGTCGGCCAGGTCTTCGCCCGGCGCTGGATGGAGCGGCTCCCCGAGAGCGGACATGTGCAGAAGCTGTCCACGATGTACCCCCGGATCCCCCATCGCATCGACGGTGAACTGCTGCGGTACGCGGCGCGCTTCGGTCTCCTCGCCCACAAGGACGACCAGATCGACGAGCACGACCGTTATGCGATCCGGGCCGGTTTCTGGCGTGAGATCGATGTCCGGGCCGCCGCGGAACACGCCCCGGCCGGGGAGTAGGACCGGCGACCCCGTACTCTCGTACCTCGTGAGTACGGTGTGCGTGGTGCGGCGGCTGGTGAAGACGTACCCCGCCGCGCGTGCCCGCAGGGGGGTACCGGCGACGCCCGAGGTCCGGGCGACTGACGGGATCAGCCTGGAGGTCGGGCGCGGTGAGATCTTCGGGCTGCTCGGCCCCAACGGCGCGGGCAAGTCCACCCTCGTACGCCAGCTCACCGGTCTGATGCGGCCCGACGCCGGAAGCGTCGAGGTGCTCGGCCACGATCTCGTACGCCATCCCGAGCGCGCCGCGCGGCTCATCGGCTACCTCGGCCAGGAGTCCACCGCGCTGGACGAGCTGAGCGTGGGGCTCGCCGCCGAGACCACCGGGCGGCTGCGCGGGCTCTCCCTGCGCGACGCCCGCGCCGAGCGGGACACCGTCCTCGGTGAACTCGGGCTCACCGAACTCGCCGCGCGCCCCCTCAAGAAGCTCTCCGGCGGGCAGCGCAGGCTCGCCTGTGTCGCCGCCGCGCTCGTCGGCGAACGGCCACTGCTCGTCCTGGACGAGCCCACCACCGGGATGGACCCCGTGGCGCGGCGCGCGGTGTGGGCCGCCGTCGACCGCCGCCGGGCGGAGCGCGGCACGACCGTCGTGCTCGTCACCCACAATGTCATCGAGGCCGAGACCGTCCTCGACCGCGTCGCCGTCCTGGACCGGGGCAAGGTCATCGCCTGCGACACCCCCACCGGGCTGAAGGAGCGGATCGCGGGCGAGGTCCGGGTCGAACTGGTCTGGCGCGAGCGAGCGCCGCTGGATGTGCCCGAGGTGGCCGCGCTGCGCGACGCCGCCCAGGAGTCCGGCCGCCGCTGGGTGCTGCGCCTGGCCCCGGACGAGGCACGGGCGGCCGTCGGCGCCGTGACGGGCGGCGCCGCCTTCGCGGCGCTCGACGACTTCACACTGGCGACGCCCAGCCTGGAGGACGTCTATCTGGCACTCGGGGGGAACGCGACGAAAGGGCTGGTCAAGGCGTGAGCATCGTGCCCGTGGAGAAGGTTTCCGGGCGTACGGGGGCCTGGGGGAGCGACACGGTGGAGGAACCCGCCGCGCCGCTGGCACCCCGGGCGAGACTCCTGCCCTCGCTGGGCGCGGTCTACCGCGCCCAGCTGTCGCGGGCCCGGGTCGCCCGGATCCCGCTGCTCTTCGTGGCGACCTTCCAGTCGGTCGGGATCATGGTCCTGATGCGCGGGGTCGTCGACGACGGCGGCGCCGAGGCACGGGCCGTCGTGGCCGGGTCCTCGGTGCTGGTCGTCGCGTTCGTCGCGCTCAATCTGCTGGCGCAGTACTTCGGCCAGCTCCGCGCCAGCGGCGGGCTCGACCACTACGCCACCCTGCCGGTGCCCCCCGCCGCCGTGGTGCTGGGCGCGGCGGGCGCCTACGCCTCCTTCACCGTGCCCGGCACGATCGTCACCGCCGTGGCGGGCAGTGCGCTCTTCTCGCTGCCGCTGACGCATCTCTGGGTCCTCGTGGCCGTGATCCCGCTCGCCGGGGCCGCGCTGGCCGGACTCGGCGCCGCGCTGGGGCTGCTCGCGCCGCGCCAGGAACTCGCCACCCTGCTGGGCCAGTTGGGCATGTCGGCGGCGCTGCTCCTCGGTGTGCTGCCCGCCGAACGGCTGCCCGATCTGATCGTGTACGCGCGGGATCTGCTGCCGTCCACGTACGGGGTCGAGGCGCTCGCCCGCACCTTCGACCCGAACCCCGACTGGGCGGGCGTCGCCCTCGACCTCACGGTCTGCGCGGGTGTCGGGGTGCTCGCGCTGGCGGTGGCGACCTGGGCCTACCGTCGCGCGGCGGTCCGGTGAGGCGCCGGGGGCGCACGCCTGGCACGATGTGCGGGTGACCGCGCCACTGACTCCGCCTCCGCCCAGCCACGACCCCTGGCAGGCCCCGCCGCCCGGCGACGCCGACGGGCACCGCGCCTCCGGATGGATGGCGGACCTGCGCGCCGACCGGCGGGACGGGCTCGTGGTCACGGCGGCCGTCACCGTACTCGGTGTGGCGATGGGCCTGCTCTGGCTGTGGCTCGCGCCCCGGGTGCCCATGGTCTCCGACGGGCGGGCGGTCTTCCTGGAGAACTCCGAGGGCGAACAGGCCGCCGGGGCCGACGGGACCTTCGCGCTCCTGGGAGTCGGCTTCGGTGCGCTGAGCGCGCTGGGGGTCTTCCTCTACCGGCGGCGCGGTGGCTGGATCCTGGTGGCCGGGCTGGCGCTGGGAAGCGTGCTCGGGGCACTGCTGGCGTACTTCACCGGGTCGTGGCTGGGGCCGACGGATGACATCGCGGCGCATGCGAAGGCGGTGGGGCGGGGCGTCACGTTCGACGGGCCGCTGAGGCTCGGGGCGGAGGGGGTGCTGCTGGTGTGGCCGCTGGTGGCGATGGTGACGCATCTCCTGCTGACCGCCCTGGCCGGCCCGCGTGACCCCGACCCCCTCCCGCCTCCTTCCGTCTGACGCCCCGGCTTTCCCGGCGCCCGGCCTTTCCGGCCCCGGTCAGGCCGGGCGGCGGCCGTGGTTGGCCTTGCGGGTGCGCCATTTGCGTTTGCGGGTGCGCTTGGACATAGGGCTTCCCTCCTCGTACACGGGACAGGGCCGTACCCCACGTCGTAGTCGAGAAGGGGCCGTCCGTCGAGCCCCTGTGCGAGAGGAACCCGCGGGAACCGGCTACGCGCGGGCGATCGGCGCCACCACCGCCGACGTCAGCGCGGTGAGATCGGCGGGGGCGAGTTCGATCTCCAGTCCCCGGCGGCCCGCCGAGACACAGATGGTGGGGTGCCCCGAGGCGGAGGCGTCCAGCACGGTCCGCAGCCGTCTGCGCTGCCCCAGTGGGGAGATGCCGCCCCGGACATAGCCGGTGGTGCGTTCGGCGGCGGCCGGGTCCGCCATGGCCGCCCGCTTGCCCCCGACGGCCGTCGCCAGCGCCTTGAGGTCGAGCTGGCCCGCGACGGGGACGACCGCGACCGTCAGTTCGCCGTCGACGTCCGCGACGAGGGTCTTGAAGACCCGCTCGGGCGAGACCCCGAGGGCCTCGGCGGCCTCGGCGCCGTAGGAGGCGGCGGCCGGGTCGTGGTCGTAGGCGTGCACGGTGTACTCGGTGCCCGCCGCCGTCAGCGCGACGGTCGCCGGAGTGCCGCCCTGCTTCCTGGCCTGCTTCTTCGCCATGTCGCAGACTCCTGGTGCTCAGTTGGGATGGGTCGGTCCTGTGGTCAGGTTCACGGCGGGCAGCGACGGCAGATGGCGCAGTACGGCCGTCTCGGCGCGCAGCAGCCGCAGCTCCTCGGTGAGCCGGGCGGCGGTGTCCGGGGCCTCCAGCAGCCGCTGCTTCGCGGGGGTGTCCAGGATCAGCGCGGAAGCGACCAGGTAGGAGACCACCAGCGGCCCGCCGGGGGGTGTGTCGCCCGTGGTGAGGGTCCGCTCGCGCAGGCCCGCGAGCCGTTTCTGATAGGAGCGGAAGGCGCGCAGCACCCCTTCGGAGAGGGCTCCGGCGTCATCGCCGGTCTCCTCGGGCAGCTCTTCGACCTCGGCGGTGAGGAAGGGGCCGTCGGCGTCGACGGAGAGCAGCCGGACCCGGGTGGTGCCGGTGCCGACCACCTCGTACCCGCCGTCCTCGCGCGGACGGATGGCCGCCGCGTCCGCGATGCAGCCCACCGGGTGGAAGGCCCGGATCGGGTCGTCGCCGAAACCGGCGGCCGGGCCGCGCTCGGGCAGGGAGGTCGGGTCGGGCAGCCCGGGGGCGGTGGCCGCGACCTCGCGGCCGTCCCGGATGGCGACCACGACGAAGCGGCGCTCCGCGCCCTCCTCCAGCGCGAGCAGGGAGCGCATCAGAGCGCGGTAGCGCTCCTCGAAGACGTTCAGCGGGAGGACGAGCCCGGGAAACAGGACCGAGTTCAGCGGGAAGAGCGGCAGACGTGCGGTGGTCACGACGGTCAAGACTAATGGCCGGGCGGAGGGGGCCGTTCTGCCCGTGGTCTTCGCACGGTGGTCACCGACGGCGGTACGGGGGTCGGTGCGGCCCCGGCGCGCGGTGGTCCGGCGCCCGTCCGGCGCCGGCCCGGGACTCCGGGCGGCGGTGGTCCCGCACCCGTACGGGGGTGACCAGCCGCATCCACCCGTCACCGGGTACGGGCGGTCAGCGGCGCGCGGTACGGGTGCGCAGCGGCGTCATCGAGGCGACGTTCAGCCGCACCCCGGCGCGGGCGTCCAGGAACTGGCCCAGCGGGTCGTCGGAGAACCGGCTCCAGGGGAAGGAGGTGGCGTAGGGGCCGATCAGCCGGAACTCTTCCAGCGCCTCGGCCCACCGTCTCCGTACCAGCAGGACGTACGCGGTCAGATTGCGTATCTCGGCGGTCCATGGGTCGCTCGCCGGGGAGGTGGCGGAGAGCGCGATGGCGAGGTCGGCGGCGGTGTCGGTGCGGTCGTCGAGGATGGGCGAGGCGGGCCCGCCGGTGCCGGACTCCAGCCGGGCGAAGGCCGCCCGCACCGGCAGGGCCTGCACCAGGGAGCCCGGGAGGGCGTCCGCCGCCGCCTGTTCGGCGAAGTCGAAGCACTCGCGGTGGGAGCCGTACCAGCGGGCGGACAGATAGCGCAGGGCGGCGACATGACAGCCGTAGTGGTGCGGGGAGCGGCGTACGGCCTGTTCCCACAGGGCCTCGAAGGCGGTGTGGGTGGCGCGGGTGCCCCGGGCGTGGTCGAGGGCGATCCGCCAGGGCACGGGGTCGTTCGGCGCGGCCTCGGCGGCGGCGTCGATCAGTGGGCCGGTCTCCCGCAGCCGTTCGGCGCGGGCGGGGGACTCCCAGGCCCGGCGTACCGCGAGTTCCGCGACGACGACCAGCGCGTCCGGGTCGCCGGGCGCGGCGCCGGCCCAGGCCGTCAGCCACGCGTCGCGGCGCTCGGCGAAGGCGGCGAGCCGGGTGACGTACCGGTCCCGGTTCTCCCAGTCGGCCTCGCCCCGGGTGGTCTCCAGCAGCTTGGCCGCCGGTTCGTGGTCGCCCAGGGCCGCCGCCACCAGGGCGGGGGCGAGCCGGTCGTCGGGGGCGTCGAGCAGCACCGCGTCGTCGGGCGGCAGCCCGTCGGCGAGCCGCGGTGTGTGGCGCATCATGCGCGCGGTGCGCTGGAGCGCTCGAAGCAATGACATGGTGCGGACCATTGAAAGACGCAGGTGGGGGCCGCGCCAGAGGACTGCTGTGAAGCTTTGGTGGCGGCCGGAAGGTTGTCCTGGCGAAGGCCAAGAGACTGTAAAGAAACGCTTCTGTGGTCGTCGCGGGTGCCCTGCGGCCGACCGGCGGGGCGCGGGCCCGTCCCGCGGCCGCCCCGCCTGGCCATCCGTCGCCCTCCCGGCGGTCCGGCCGGAGCTCCCCGCCGTGTTCCCCGGCCGTCCGCCCTCGCGGGTGTCCGGCCGTTTCCGCCGGTCGGGCGCCTGGTCGGCCGCCCCTCGCCGTCCCGCCGCCGTGGACACGCTTTCTTCACACCGCGACCGGGCCGCTTCCGCGCGCCGTGGCAGCGCCGCCCGGCCCTGTCGCCGCGCCATCCCGCCGCGCCGCGGCCCATGACTCCCGGCGCGGGAGTGCCCCCCAGCCCGGGGTGAGCGGCGGCGTCGACCTCTCAGCCGGGGTTGAGCGGCCGGGCCCCGCCCTCAGCCCCGGCTGAGCATCCGGGTCGCCCCCGCCGCGACCGTCGTCGCCAGGATCCACCCCAGCAGGATCAGCACGGCCGCCACCCACTGCCAGTGCCCCTGGAGCTTCCAGTAGCCGTCCTGGCCGAGGTTGATCACCGGCAGCAGCAGGTCCAGCGCGTAGAGCGGCGCGTTCCAGCGGGGGTGCTCGTCGTCCTTGATGGGGGAGGGGTCCACCCGGGAGAAGGCCAGCGCGCCCGCGGCCCACACCACCGCCATCCACAGCGCCGCCCGGCCGGGCCGGTAGCCGTAGGCGACGGTCCAGTCCTGGAGATAGCCCCACGCCTTCGCCGCCAGCGGCAGTGTCTCGCGGCGGCGGCGCTGCTTGGCCAGCAGCACTTGTCGCGCGTCCGCGTCCTCGCCGCTGTTGCGCAGCACGGTGGCCAGCCGCTCATACGGCTCGGGGGAGTACTCGGGGGTCGCCGACGCCACCCACTCCAGCCTGCGGCTCAGCGGGAACTCCTCGTACGGGACGAGGTTCTCGTAGACGAAGCCCCCCATCGCCAGCCCGCCGGGGCCCGGCCAGCTCGCGGCCAGGTCGACCAGGGTGATGACCTTGGCGCCGTTGAGGACGACCCGGCCCTCGGCGGGGCGTTCGGCGTTGAAGCGCAGTTCGGGGGTGACGATCCGGCGCAGGGAGAGTTCCTCGCGCGGACTGAGGGTGAAGCGGGCCCGGTGCAGGTCGACGGCGTCGCCGAAGCGGCCGTCGTCGAGCCGTACCCCGCCGTAGCACTCGAAGGGCCGCAGCCGGGTGCCGCGCCGGGCGAGGGCGGCGGGGGAGACGCCGAGCGGGGGCGTGGCGCCCTGGTCGCCGGTGGCCTCGCTCACCCAGGCGCCCGTCATATAGAGCGTGCGCTCGACGGTGAGCTGGGGCGCGTTGAGGGCGCGCCGTTCGGCGGCGGCCCGCAGTCTGCTGCCGCGCAGGCTGAGGGAGACGCCGACCTTCGCGCCGCGCAGACTGACCTCCCCGTACGTCTCGATCAGCTCGGCCTGGAGGTCCTGGGCCACCGACATCCCGTCGGCGGTGATCGCCCGGCCGCGGCGGTCGGGGCGCACATGGATCTGGTTGAGCAGCAGGTCCGTGCCGATCTGGGCGTCGGTGAGCCGTATCCCGTGCTCCACCCGGCAGCGCGGCAGATGCAGGTCGCCCTCGGTGCGCAGCCGGGCCGCCTCCAGCCGGGGGATGGCACAGCCCACCATGCGTACGGTCGCGAAGTGGGCCTCCGGGAACCACACCTCGCTGTCGAAGCGGCAGCCGTTCAGCTCCACATAGGGCGCCACCGAGCCGCCCGCGAGCTTGAGGGTGCCGGTGATCTGGATGCCGCGCAGCTTGAGCGCGGCGACCCGGCCCGGGTGCGGCTCGGGCCCGCTCAGCAGCAGCCGGGCGACGATCGTCGCGCGGACGCTGCGTTCGGGCCCCCAGGGGCGTGGCGAGAAAGGATCGTTCAGCAGCGGGTCAGGATCGCTGAGATCACAGGTACTGCCATTGCGGAACGCGTTCCACATGCGCCGCTCGGTCGGGCTGAGCCCGTCGGGTACCCCGTCATCCAGCGGGTCGATCACTGGCCCGCCCCCCTCCGTTTTCGGCCGTGCACGACTCGTACAGCAGTTCTTGTCACTCAGTGACGGCATGAACGCTAGTGGTCATCGGCCCTGGGCGGACCCCTGTCGTCACGTATCAGCCAGTGATACGGACGACGGACGGCAAGACGGGTCTGAGAGAATTGGGTCTGTGATCTCCCGAATCGATCTGCGCGGCGACGCCCTCCCCGATGGTGCCGCCCTGCGCGACCTGCTGCCCCGTGCCGAGTTCGACGTGGAAGCCGCCCTGGAGAAGGTGCGGCCCCTCTGCGAGGACGTACGCCATCGTGGTACCGCGGCGCTGATCGAGTTCGCGCGGCGGTTCGACGGGGTCGAGCAGGAGCGGGTCCGGGTCCCCCGGAAGGCGCTCACCGAGGCGCTCGAAGCGCTCGACCCGGCCGTGCGGGCCGCGCTGGAGGAGTCCATCCGGCGGGCCAGGATCGTCCACCGCGCCCAGCGCCGCGAGCAGCACACCACCCAGGTCGTGCCCGGCGGCACGGTCACCGAGAAGTGGGTCCCCGTCCAGCGGGTCGGGCTGTACGCGCCCGGCGGACGCTCGGTCTACCCCTCCTCCGTGATCATGAACGTGGTCCCGGCGCAGGAGGCGGGCGTCGAGTCCATCGCGCTGGCCTCCCCGCCGCAGAAGGAGTTCGGCGGGCTGCCGCACCCGACCATCCTCGCCGCCTGCGCCCTCCTCGGCGTGGACGAGGTGTACGCGGTGGGCGGCGCCCAGGCCGTCGCGATGTTCGCGTACGGCACCGAAGGACCCGACGCGGGTCCCGACGGCTGCGCCCCCGCCAACATGGTCACCGGCCCCGGCAACATCTGGGTCGCCGCCGCCAAGCGCTACTTCACCGGCCGTATCGGCATCGACACCGAGGCCGGGCCCACCGAGATCGCCGTCCTCGCCGACGCCACCGCCGACCCGGCGCATGTCGCCGCCGATCTGATCAGCCAGGCCGAGCACGACCCGATGGCCGCCGCCGTCCTGGTCACCGACTCGCCGGAGCTGGCCGACGCGGTCGAGCGGGAGCTGGCGCCCCAGCTCGCCGCCACCCGCCATGTCGAGGACCGGATCGTGCCCGCCCTCACCGGCAAGCAGTCCGCGATCGTCCTGGTCGACGGCGTGGAGGAGGGCCTGCGGGTCGTCGACGCCTACGGCGCCGAGCACCTGGAGATCCAGACCGCCGACGCCGCCGCCGTCGCCGCCCGGGTCCGCAACGCCGGGGCGATCTTCGTCGGCCCCTGGTCCCCGGTCTCCCTCGGCGACTACTGCGCGGGCTCCAACCACGTGCTGCCCACCGGCGGCTGCGCCTGCCACTCCTCCGGGCTCTCCGTCCAGTCCTTCCTGCGCGGCATCCACATCGTGGACTACTCCGAGCAGGCGCTCGCCGAGGTGACCCACCATGTCGTCACCCTCGCCGAGGCCGAGGACCTGCCCGCGCACGGCGCCGCGCTCAAGGCCCGTTTCGGAGGGCAGGTGCCCGGCCAGTGAGCACCAGCCGTGACTCCGTGGGCGGCCCCTCCCGCGATGCCGTGGGCCTTGACGACCTGCCCATCCGCGAGGAGCTGAAGGGCAAGACCCCCTACGGCGCCCCCCAGCTCGATGTGCCCGTCCAGCTCAACACCAACGAGAACCCCTATCCGCTGCCCGAGCCGCTGGTCCGGCGGATCGCCGAGCGGGTCGCCGAGGCGGCGCGCGGGCTGAACCGCTACCCCGACCGGGACGCGGTCGAGCTGCGCACCGGCCTGGCCGCCTATCTCACCCGTACCACCGGCCACCGGGTCGGGCCCGCCCAGGTCTGGGCCGCCAACGGCTCCAACGAGGTCATCCAGCAGCTCCTCCAGACCTTCGGCGGCCCCGGCCGTACCGCGATCGGCTTCGAGCCCTCGTACTCCATGCACGGACTGATCGCCCGGGGCACCGGCACCGGCTGGATCTCCGGCCCCCGCCGGGAGGACTTCACCATCGACCGGGGCGCCGCCGAGCGCGCCATCGCCGAGAACCGGCCGGACGTGGTCTTCATCACCTCCCCCAACAACCCCACCGGCACCGCCGTCGAGGCCGAGACCGTCCTCGCGCTGTACGAGGCGGCCCAGGCCGCCAAGCCGTCGCTGGTCGTCGTGGACGAGGCGTATGTCGAGTTCAGCCACCGCCCCTCGCTGCTCTCGCTGATCGAGGGCCGCCCCCATCTGGTGGTCTCCCGGACCATGTCCAAGGCGTTCGGCGCGGCCGGGCTGCGGCTGGGCTATCTCGCCGCGCACCCCGCCGTCGTCGACGCCGTCCAGCTGGTCCGGCTGCCGTACCACCTCTCCGCCGTCACCCAGGCCACCGCGCTCGCCGCACTCGAACACACCGATACCCTGCTCGGGTACGTCGAACAGCTCAAGACCGAGCGCGACCGCCTCGTCACCGAGCTGCGCGCCATCGGCTACGAGGTGACCGAGTCCGACGCCAACTTCGTCCAGTTCGGGCGCTTCCCCAGCGCCCACGACGCCTGGCGGAGCCTCCTCGACCGGGGTGTCCTGGTCCGGGACAACGGCGTCCCCGGATGGCTGCGGGTCACCGCCGGAACCCCCGCCGAGAACGACGCGTTCCTGGACGCGGTCCGCGAGTTGAAGAAGGAGCAGAGCGCATGAGCCGCGTAGGACGGGTCGAGCGAACGACCAAGGAGACCTCCGTCGCCGTCGAGATCGACCTCGACGGCACCGGGCGGACCGAGGTGTCGACCGGGGTCGGCTTCTACGACCACATGCTCGACCAGCTCGGCCGCCACGGCCTCTTCGACCTCACGGTCAAGACCGAGGGCGACCTGCACATCGACACCCACCACACCATCGAGGACACCGCCCTCGCCCTCGGCGCCGCCTTCAAGCAGGCCCTCGGCGACAAGGTCGGCATCTACCGCTTCGGCAACTGCACGGTCCCCCTCGACGAGTCCCTCGCCCAGGTCACCGTCGACCTCTCCGGCCGCCCCTATCTGGTGCACACCGAGCCGGAGCGCATGGCGCCGATGATCGGTACGTACGACACCACGATGACCCGGCACATCCTGGAGTCCTTCGTCGCCCAGGCCCAGATCGCGCTCCACGTACACGTGCCCTACGGCCGCAACGCCCACCACATCGTGGAATGCCAGTTCAAGGCGCTCGCCCGCGCCCTGCGCTACGCCAGCGAGCGCGACCCGCGCGCCGCGGGCATCCTCCCCTCCACGAAGGGCGCCCTGTGAACACCCTCTCCACCCTCCTCATCGTCGTCGGGCTCTTCCTCCTCGGCGGTGTCTACTCCTTCGCCAAGCAGAAGCAGCCCACCGGCGTGATCGTGCTGCTCTCCCTCGGCGCGGCGTTCTGCCTGGTCGCCGGGTTGCTGCGGCTGGACGTGTGGTCATGAGCGCACCGAAGAAAGTGGTGGTCTTCGACTACGGCTTCGGCAACATCCGCTCCGCCGAGCGGGCCCTGGCCCGCGTCGGCGCGGACGTGGAGATAACCCGCGACTTCGACACCGCGATGAACGCCGACGGACTGCTCGTCCCCGGCGTCGGAGCCTTCTCCGCCTGCATGGACGGGCTGCGCGCCGCCCGCGGTGACTGGGTCATCGGCCGCCGGCTCTCCGGCGGACGGCCCGTGATGGGCATCTGCGTCGGCATGCAGATCCTCTTCGCCCGGGGCATCGAGCACGGCGTGGAGACCGAGGGCCTGGACGAGTGGCCCGGCACCGTCGGCCCGCTCAAGGCCGATGTCGTCCCCCATATGGGGTGGAACACCGTCGACGCGCCCGCCGACAGCCGGCTCTTCGCCGGGGTCGACCCCGGGGACCGCTTCTACTTCGTGCACTCCTACGCCGTCCACGACTGGACCCTGGAGATCACCAACAAGGCCATCCGCGCCCCTCACGTCACCTGGGCCACCCATGGCGAGCCCTTCGTCGCCGCCGTGGAGAACGGCGCCCTGTGGGCGACCCAGTTCCACCCCGAGAAGTCCGGCGACGCCGGTGCCCAGCTCCTGACCAACTGGATCGGAACACTGTGACCACGCACTCGACCACGCTCGAACTGCTTCCCGCCGTCGACGTCCGCGACGGCCAGGCCGTCCGTCTCGTCCACGGCGAGTCCGGTACGGAGACCTCCTACGGCTCCCCGCTGGAGGCCGCCCTCGCCTGGCAGCGCTCCGGCGCCGAGTGGCTCCACCTGGTCGACCTCGACGCCGCGTTCGGCACCGGGGACAACCGCGGGGTCATCGCCGAGGTCACCGGGAGCCTCGCGGGTACCGGGATCAAGGTCGAGCTCTCCGGCGGCATCCGCGACGACGCCTCCCTCGCCGCCGCGCTCGCCACCGGCTGCACCCGGGTCAACCTCGGCACCGCCGCGCTGGAGACCCCCGAGTGGGTCGCCAAGGTCATCGCCGAGCACGGCGACCAGATCGCCGTCGGTCTCGATGTCCGCGGCACCACCCTGCGCGGCCGTGGCTGGACCCGCGACGGCGGCGACCTCTACGAGACGCTGGCCCGCCTCGACTCCGAGGGCTGCGCCCGCTACGTCGTCACCGACATCGCCAAGGACGGCACCCTCCAGGGCCCCAACCTGGAGCTGCTGAGGAACGTCTGCGCCGCCACCGACAGGCCCGTCGTCGCCTCCGGCGGCGTCTCCTCCCTGGACGACCTGCGGGCGCTGTCCGCGCTGGTCCCCCAGGGCGTCGAGGGCGCCATCGTCGGCAAGGCCCTGTACGCGAAGGCGTTCACCCTGGAGGAGGCGCTCGCGGCGGTGGCCGAGTGAGCCAGGCGGCGCGGCGGGTGCCGGGCGGGTCCCCCTGGGAGGACTCGATCGGCTTCTCCCGCGCCATCGCCGCGGGCGAGCGCGTGCTGACCGCCGGGACGACCGCCTTCGAGGGCACCCTCCTCCATGGCGAGGGCGATCCGTATGAGCAGGCGCGGGCCGCCTTCCGGCACGCGCTCACCGCCATCGCGGAGTTCGGCCTGGGCGCCGAATCCGTCATCCGTACCCGTATGTATCTGGCCCACGTCCGCGACACGGACGCCGTCGGCCGCGCCCACCAGGAACTGTTCGCAACCATCCGCCCGGTGGCGACCCTCGTGGTCGTCTCCGGCTTCGTGGACCCGCGGATCCTGGTCGAGGTGGAGATCGAAGCACTCCGAGGTGAGTCCTCATGACACTGGCCGTCCGGGTCATCCCCTGTCTCGACGTCGACAACGGACGCGTCGTGAAAGGGGTCAACTTCCAGAACCTGCGTGATGCCGGTGACCCCGTCGAGATGGCGAAGCTGTACGACGCCGAAGGCGCCGACGAGCTGACCTTCCTCGACATCACCGCGTCCTCCGGCGACCGGGAGACCACCTACGACGTGGTCCGCCGCACCGCCGAACAGGTCTTCATCCCGCTCACCGTCGGCGGCGGCGTCCGCACCACCGACGATGTCGACCGGCTGCTGCGGGCCGGGGCCGACAAGGTGGGCGTCAACACCGCCGCCATCGCCCGGCCCGAACTGATCCGCGAGATCGCCGAGCGCTTCGGGCGCCAGGTCCTCGTCCTCTCCGTCGACGCCCGCCGCACCCCGTCCGGCTCCTTCGAGGTCACCACCCACGGCGGTCGCCGGGGCACCGGGATCGACGCCGTCGAGTGGGCCCACCGCGCCGCCGAGCTGGGGGCCGGGGAGATCCTGCTCAACTCGATGGACGCGGACGGGACGAAGGACGGGTACGACGTGGAGATGATCGCCGCCGTGCGGCGCCATGTCACCGTGCCGGTGATCGCGAGCGGGGGCGCGGGGAAGGTGGAGGACTTCGCTCCGGCGGTGGACGCGGGGGCGGACGCCGTACTGGCGGCGTCGGTCTTCCACTTCGGTGACCTCCGCATCCAGGACGTCAAGTCCGCCCTCTCGGCCTCGGGCCACCCGACGCGCTAGCGCGAGTCGGGACCGGCCCCCGGATCGGGGGCCGGTCCCGCACCGGGTCAGAGGCCCAGAGGAGCGTCCTGGAGGCGGGTGAGGGCGTCCTTGTCGCCGTCCAGCTCCACCCGCGCCGCCTTCTGCCGCCCGAAGGTGAACAGCGTCAGCTCTCCCGGCCCACCCGTCACGGTGACGACGGGCGTCCCCCGGTGCGCCACCGCCGTCTGCCCATCGGGCCGCCTCAGCACCAGCCCCACCGGCGACTTCCGCCCCAGCAGCCGCGCGGACTTCTCCAGCCGGGACCAGAGCGCGTCCTCGAAGACCCGGTCGAGCGGGCGCGGGGTCCACTCCGGCTGGGCCCGCCGTACATCCTCGGCGTGGACATAGAACTCGACCGTGTTCGCGGCCTCGTCCAGCTGCTTGAGCCCGTACGGGGAGAACTTCGGCGGGCCGGTGCGGATGAGCTGGATCAGCTCCTCGTACGGCTTCGCGGCGAACTCCGACTGCACCCGCTCCAGCCTGCCCCGCAGCGCCCCGATGACGAGGCCGCCCGCCGCGTCCGCGCGGCGCTCGCGCACCACGACATGGGCCGCCAGGTCCCGGGTGGTCCATCCCTCACACAGGGTGGGAGCGTCGGGACCGGCCGCTTCCAACAGATCCGCGAGCAGGAGTCGTTCGCGCTTCGCATGGGTCGACATGGCGCCAGCCTACGGCGCGCCCGTCGGGTCCGCCCAGTGGACGCTCCGCCCATCCCCCCTGGTCGGCGCGGCACAATAGGGCCATGAACAGCAGCGTTCCCGCCAGCTCGCTCGACCCCGCCATCGCCGCCCGCCTCAAGCGCGGCGCCGATGGGCTGATCCCGGCCATCGCCCAGCAGTACGACACCGGGGAGGTGCTGATGCTCGGCTGGATGGACGACGAGGCCCTGCACCGCACGCTGACCACGGGCCGCTGCACGTACTGGTCGCGCAGCCGCCGCGAGTACTGGGTCAAGGGCGACACGTCCGGGCACGTCCAGTGGGTCAAGTCGGTCGCGCTGGACTGTGACACGGACACCCTGCTGGTCAAGGTCGATCAGGTGGGGGCGGCCTGCCACACCGGGAATCGGACCTGTTTCGACGCGGACGTGCTCCCCCTGGGCGAGTAGGCTCGTCCGGTATGGACCTGGAGACCTTCCACAAGCTTGCTATAGACCGCCGTGTGATCCCCGTCAGCCGCCGTCTCCTCGCCGACGGTGACACCCCGGTCGGGCTCTACCGCAAGCTCGCGGCGGAGCGTCCGGGCACCTTCCTGCTGGAGTCCGCCGAGGGGGGTTCCTCCCACGCGGTGGGCGGCGGGGGCGGGGGCAACTGGTCCCGCTACTCCTTCGTCGGCGTCCGCAGCGCCGCCACCCTGACCGAGCGGGACGGCCAGGCGTACTGGCTGGGCGAGCCCCCGGTGGGGGTGCCCACCTACGGTGACCCGCTGGAAGCGCTCCGCGCCACCGTCGAGACCCTGCACACCCCGCGCGATCTCGCCCCCGGTCTGCCGCCCTTCACCGGTGGCATGGTCGGCTATCTCGGGTACGACATCGTCCGCCGGCTGGAGAAGATCGGCCCCGGTGACCACGACGAGCTGCGGCTGCCCGAGCTGACCATGCTGCTCACCTCCGATCTCGCGGTCTTGGACCACTGGGACGGCACGGTCCTGCTGATCGCCAACGCGATCAACCACAACGACCTCGACAGCGGCATCGACGAGGCGTACGCGGACGCCGTCGCCCGGCTCGACGCCATGGAGCGCGACCTGGCCCGGCCGCTGGCCACCGAGCCCACCGCGCTGCCGCCCTCCGAACTGCCCGAGTTCTCCGCCCGCTGGGGAGGTGCGGAGTACCAGGAGGCCGTGACGGACATCAAGGAGCGCATCCGGGCGGGCGAGGCGTTCCAGGTGGTGCCCTCGCAGCGGTTCGAGACGCCGTGCACGGCCAGCGCCCTGGACGTCTACCGCGTGCTGCGGGCCACCAACCCCAGCCCGTATATGTACCTGTTCCGCTTCGACGGCTTCGATGTCGTCGGCTCCAGCCCCGAGGCCCTGGTCAAGGTCGCCGACGGCCGGGCCATGCTCCATCCGATCGCCGGGACCCGTCCGCGCGGCGTCTCGCCCCAGGAGGACAACGACCTCGCCGAGGAGCTGCTGGCCGACCCCAAGGAGCGGGCCGAGCATCTGATGCTGGTCGACCTCGGCCGCAACGACCTGGGCCGGGTCTGCACCCCGGGCAGTGTCGAGGTGGTCGACTTCATGTCCATCGAGCGCTACTCCCATGTGATGCACATCGTCTCCACGGTGGTGGGCAAGGTCAGCCCCGACCGCACCGCCTTCGACGTCCTCACCGCGTGCTTCCCGGCGGGCACCCTCTCCGGCGCCCCCAAGCCCCGCGCGATGCAGATCATCGACGAGCTGGAGCCCTCCCGCCGGGGGCTGTACGGCGGTGCCGTCGGCTATCTCGACTTCGCCGGGGACTCGGACACCGCTATCGCGATCCGTACCGCGCTGCTGCGGGACGGCGTGGCGTACGTCCAGGCGGGGGCGGGGGTCGTGGCGGACTCCGATCCGGTGGCGGAGGACGCGGAGTGCCGTAACAAGGCCGCCGCCGTCCTGCGCGCCGTCCACACCGCCAACCGCCTCCGGGGCTAACCCGGGGCCGGGCCCGAGGCCCAAAGGGAGGGTGGGGGATAGTGGGAGCGTGAGTGCCGTAGCCGTATCCCCGTCGTCCCCCGCCCGCCGCACCCTCGCCCCGGCCCTGCTGCTCGGTGCCGCCGGCGCCGCCGTCGTGCTGCTCTCGGGCGGGCAGATCTGGGCCGAGGGCACGGCCTCCGTCGGCGGGGGGAGCATTCCGCTGGACGCCGAGGGCGGTGATATCACCGGTCTTCCGGCGGCCCTCGCCGTCGTCGGCCTGGCCGCCCTGGTCGCGGTCTTCGCGGTGCGCGGGGCGGGCCGGATCCTGGTCTCCGGGCTGCTCGCCCTCAGCGGCGCGGGCGCCGCGCTCGCCGCCGTGCTGGGCGCGGGCGACCGGGACGCCCTCGACGAGGAGGCCGCGAAGACCACGGGTGACATCGCCGCCACGATCGACGGCCTCACCCACACCGCCTGGCCCTATGTGGCCGCGGCCGGGGGAGTGCTGATCCTGCTCGCCGGTCTCCTCGCCCTGCGCTACGGGCGCTCCTGGCCCGCGATGTCGGGCCGGTACGAGCGCCAGGGCGGGCCCCGGGCCACCACGAAGGCGCCCGTCGACCCCGACCGCCCGGACGAGCTGTGGAAGGCCCTGGACCGGGGCGAGGACCCCACGGGCTGAGAGTCCGGACGGCCTCGGCTGTGTCTCGGCTGTGTGTCTCTGCTGTATCTCGACTGTGTGTCCCGATGGCGTGAGGAACCCCACGACCGAGCACCGTGCGCGGTACGGGACAATGGGAGTGAGCCTCCGGCTCATTTCGGGCGGTATCCCATCAGAGGGTGACCCGCCCACCACAGAGCATCAGCAACGAGGAGTGAACTCATGGCGGGCAGCGCCCACGGACACACCCCGGCCGCCTGGACCGGTGTCACCATCGCTTTCATCGGCTTCTGCGTCTCCGGCGTCTTCATGGTCGCCGCCAACCCCCTGGGTTTCTGGGGCGGGCTGGCGATCGTCTTCGTCGGCGGTGCCGTCGGTCTGGCGATGAAGATGGCGGGCATGGGACGTCCGAAGGCGTCCGCCGAGGCGATCGAGGCGCGTGAGCGTGCCACGGTCGTGGCCCGCGCCAAGGCCGAGGCCGCCCGCGCCTGACCCGGCTCCTCTCCCGTCCGGGCCCCGTTCTTCCGGGGCCCGGATTTTTTCGTATGGGTATGCGTGTGTACGTACGCGTACATCCCGTACACACCGATCCGTACACCCTGTGACCGAGGCCACCCGGCCCGGGGCAGAATGGCCGGGTGGACGCCAGGAGAACCACCGTGCCGTCCCGGCCGCCGCTGGCGCGCCGGATCGCCGCCCCCGTCGCCGTCATGAGCGGCACCGCCGCCGCCTTCGCGTATGTCGGCGCGGTCGACCCCAATGAACCGGGGCACTACCCCCTCTGCCCGCTGCTCCAGATCACCGGCGTCTACTGCCCCGGCTGCGGCGGACTGCGCAGCGCCCACGCCGTCGTCCAGGGCGACCTCGCCGCCGCGTTCGGGGCCAACGCCCTCGCCGTCGTCGCCTACGCCGTCTTCGCGGTGGTGTGGACCCTCTGGCTGGTTCGTTCCGTACGAGGAGTGCCGTGGCGGCTGACTCTGGCGCCCGTGTGGTGGTGGGGCCTCGGCGGTGTCCTGGTGGTCTTCGCGGTGGTCCGGAATCTTCCCTTCGGGGCGGCGCTGGCGCCCTGAGGACCGGTGCGGGGTCCCAGCCCGTGGGACGGCCGTCCACCGGATGTGAGGGCCGCCGCCCGCTGCGGATACCATCAGAGGTGGCTGACATGGCTGAACCTGAACCACAACGTCCCGGAAGGGGGCCGCTCGCGTGAGTGTGCTCGACGAGATCATCGACGGCGTGCGCGCCGACCTCGCGGAGCGGCAGGCGCGGGTCAGCCTCGACGAGCTCAAGGAGCGTGCGGCCAAGGCGCCCGCGGCCAAGGACGGAGTCGCCGCGCTGCGCGGCGAGGGTGTCCGGGTGATCTGCGAGGTCAAGCGCTCCAGCCCGTCCAAGGGCGCGCTGGCCGCCATCGCGGACCCCGCCGGGCTCGCCGCCGACTACGAGGCCGGGGGCGCGGCCGTCATCTCCGTCCTGACCGAGCAGCGCCGCTTCGGTGGCTCGCTCGCGGACCTGGAGGCCGTCCGGGCCCGGGTGGACATCCCCGTGCTGCGCAAGGACTTCATCGTCACCGCCTACCAGCTCTGGGAGGCCCGCGCCCACGGCGCCGACCTCGCGCTGCTGATCGTGGCCGCGCTGGAGCAGGAGGCGCTCGTCTCGCTGATCGAGCGCGCCGAGTCGATCGGTCTCACCCCGCTCGTGGAGGTCCACGACGAGGAGGAGATCGAGCGGGCCGTGGACGCCGGGGCGAAGATCATCGGGGTCAACGCCCGGAACCTGAAGACCCTGGAGGTCGACCGCTCCACCTTCGAGCGGGTCGCCGACGACATCCCGGCGCATATCGTCAAGGTCGCCGAGTCGGGCGTGCGCGGGCCGCATGACCTGATCGCCTACGCCAACGCGGGCGCCGACGCGGTGCTGGTCGGCGAGTCCCTGGTCACCGGCCGTGACCCCAGGACCGCCGTCGCCGACCTGGTCGCCGCCGGGGCCCACCCGGCCCTGCGGCACGGGCGGAGCTGACCCTTCCGATGCTGACCGCGGCCCTGAGCCCCACGCGCCCGTCCCCGGCCCTCGTGCCGGGTGACGCGTACGCGCGGCTGGCCCGGGGCTGCCGTCCGCGCGGCTGCCGCGCCCCGGCCCGCCGGATCCACGGCCGCCGGGTGCGGTACGTGATCGGCTCGGAGCCCGGTCAGGTCAACGGCATGCGATGGCGGGCCTCCTCAGCGCACCGCTGAGACGGGCCCCCGCGCCCTCATGGAGTGCCGCGTTCCGTAACTCTCCGCGTCCGGTACGCCCGGACGCGCGCCACGGCACGCCCCACGCCTCCCTTCCCGTTCCGCGCGTCCGACGGGATCCGCGCGGCCGCCCCGCGCCGTATCCCTGTGTCCCCGTAGACGCGGGTACGGGGTGGCGGAGGTGTGGTCTCCGGGGAGCCGGTCCGGTCCCGACGGTGTACGTAGATGTCTTCTGATGTCCCCTTGTTCCGTTCTTCAGACTTCGGGGGCCCCGTGCCCCCGCGAGGAGATATGTCGGATGTCCTCTGACTTCTTCATTCCGGACCCCGAGGGTCTCGTGCCGAACGCCGCCGGGTACTTCGGCGCCTTCGGCGGCAAGTTCATCCCCGAGGCGCTGGTCGCCGCCGTCGACGAGGTCGCGGTCGAGTACGAGAAGGCCAAGACCGACCCCGCCTTCGCGGCCGAGCTGAACGATCTGCTGGTCAACTACACCGGCCGGCCCAGCGCGCTCACCGAGGTGCCCCGGTTCGCCGAGCACGCCGGGGGGGCCCGGATCTTCCTCAAGCGGGAGGACCTCAACCACACCGGCTCCCACAAGATCAACAACGTGCTGGGGCAGGCGCTGCTCACCCGGCGCATGGGCAAGACCCGGGTGATCGCGGAGACCGGTGCCGGACAGCACGGCGTCGCCACCGCCACCGCCTGCGCCCTCTTCGGCCTGGACTGCACCATCTACATGGGTGAGATCGACACCCAGCGCCAGGCGCTCAACGTCGCCCGGATGCGGATCCTGGGCGCCGAGGTCATCCCGGTGAAGTCCGGCAGCCGCACCCTGAAGGACGCCATCAACGAGGCGTTCCGGGACTGGGTCGCCAACGTCGACCACACCCACTACCTCTTCGGTACGGTCGCGGGCCCGCACCCCTTCCCGGCGATGGTCCGCGACTTCCACCGGGTCATCGGCGTCGAGGCGCGCCGCCAGATCCTGGAGCGGGCCGGACGGCTCCCCGACGCGGCCGTGGCCTGTGTCGGCGGCGGCTCCAACGCCATCGGACTCTTCCACGCGTTCATCCCCGACACCGGGGTGCGGCTGGTGGGCTGCGAGCCCGCCGGTCACGGGGTGGAGACCGGGGAGCACGCGGCCACTCTGACCGCGGGCGAGCCGGGCATCCTGCACGGCTCCCGCAGCTACGTCCTCCAGGACGAGGAGGGCCAGATCACCGAGCCGTACTCCATCTCGGCCGGTCTGGACTACCCGGGCATCGGCCCCGAGCACGCGTACCTCAAGGACAGCGGGCGCGGGGAGTACCGCGCCATCACCGACGCCGACGCCATGGCGGCGCTGCGGCTGCTCTCCCGTACCGAGGGGATCATCCCGGCGATCGAGTCGGCGCACGCGCTCGCGGGCGCGCTGGAACTCGGCCGTGAGCTGGGCGGCGAGGGCCTGCTCGTCGTCAACCTCTCCGGCCGCGGGGACAAGGACATGGACACCGCCGCCCGCTACTTCGGGCTGTACGACGGGGAGGACGCCCAGTGAGCGGCAACCTGACACTGCTCGGCGAGGCGCTCGCCACGGCCAAGGCGGAGGACCGGGCGGCGCTGATCGCCTACCTCCCGGCCGGGTTCCCCACCGTCGACGGCGGGATCGAGGCCGTCAAGGCCGCGCTGGACGGCGGCGCGGACATCGTGGAGGTCGGGCTGCCGCACAGCGACCCCGTCCTGGACGGCCCGGTGATCCAGACCGCCGACGACATCGCCCTGCGCGGTGGCGTCAAGATCGCCGACGTGATGCGCACGGTCCGCGAGGCCCATGCCGCCACGGGCAAGCCGATCCTGGTGATGACCTACTGGAACCCGATCGACCGCTACGGCGTCGCGCGCTTCACCGCCGAGCTGGCCGAGGCCGGGGGCGCGGGCTGCATCCTGCCCGACCTGCCGGTCGAGGAGGCGGACCTGTGGCGCGAGCACGCGGCCGAGCACGGTCTGGCGACCGTCTTCGTCGTCGCTCCCAGCAGCAAGGACGCCCGGATCGCGCGCATCACCGAGGCGGGCTCCGGCTTTGTCTACGCCGCCTCCCTGATGGGCGTCACCGGCACCCGCGAGAGCGTGGGCGCCCAGGCCCAGGACCTGGTGGCGCGCACCCGGGCCACCACGGACCTGCCGGTCTGCGTCGGCCTCGGCGTCTCCAACGCCGGGCAGGCGACCGAGGTGGCCGCCTTCGCCGACGGGGTGATCGTCGGCTCCGCCTTCGTCAAGCGGATCCTCGACGCCCCCGACACCCCCTCGGGCATCGCCGCCGTCCGCGCCCTCGCGGCCGAGCTGGCCGAGGGCGTGCGCAAGGGGCGCGCCGGAGCGTAGGGCTGGGCGGCGCGTGCGGCCGCGACGTCGTGCGGCCCTGATGCCGTGTGGCTGTGGCTGTGGCACCGTGGCGTCGCATGGCGTCGCTCGTACGGGTGGAAGCGGGACCGGGGCGGCGCGCATGCGCCTCCCCGGTTCGTTTGCGGG